>DXZC01000040.1 GCA_019415505.1 Peptococcaceae bacterium
CTATTTTATGATATTACAAGTTTTTTATGGCTATAAGATATTACAAGAATATCAGGTATATTAAACCATAGCTTAAACGTCTTTAAAGCCTCCCTTTAGCATTTTTTAATTCCATAATAATAAATTATGAAAAATTAAGTCGTTTTTCTGATTTTATCCCATATAAAACTATTAAGAGTATCATTTTGCTTGAATTCTGGCCTTCTCAGGGCTTTATGCTAAAAAACCCCTGCTAAACTCGTTATAAATCTGCTAAACTTTACAAAGTATAGATAATTTGGCTACAGTTGTCAGCAAAAGGGCTTAAAAAAGTAGAAAAATACCGAAATCAGCTTAAATTTCTGATTTCGGTATTTTAATTTCTTATGTTTGAAAGAATCTTTTAACCGCAAAGATATTAGCGTCCATATTTAAGGCAGCTATGGCTCTAGTCAACGGAATATCCTTGGGACACACTTTAGCGCAGTTTTGAGCGTTGCCGCAATCTTGAATGCCACCGTGGCCAATGAGAGCTGCTAGCCGTTCATCCTTTTGCATTCTGCCTAAAGGATGAGCATTAAATAGGCGCACTTGGGCGATGGCGCTAGGTCCTATAAAGTCAGACTTATTATTAAAATTCGGGCAAGCTTCAGCGCAGCAGCCGCAAGTCATACAACGGGATATTTCATAAGCCCAGCGGCGAGTATGCTCATCATAGCGAGGTCCACGTCCTAAATTAAAGCTGCCATCCAAGGGAATCCAGGCCCGAACCCGTCTCAAATTATCAAAGAGCACTTGCCGGTCAACCATTAAATCACGAATTACCGGGAATTTGCTCAAAGGCTCAATAGTTATGGGCTTGGTTTCACCATATTCTGCTAAAAGCTTATCAATTAATGCTGAGCATGCTTGGCGTGGCACATTATTAATGACCATGGCGCAGGCGCCGCAGACCTCCTCAAAGCAGTTACATTCCCAAACAACCGGGTTAACCGTCTCACCCTTGCTGTTTATGGGGTTTTGTTGTATTTCCATTAAGGAAGATACCACATTCATATTAGGTTTGTACTTAATTTTAAAATCTTCCCAATATGGCTGCCCTTCTGGATCGTCCTGTCTTTTGATATGTAAAATAAAATATTTAAGCATTGCATTTCACCCCATTATTTGGCGTCATATTTTCTTGCCACCGGCTCTAATAAGGAAGTATCCACATCTTCCCACTCAAAGCGTGGTCCCTCCTTAGTCCAATAGGCCTTGGTTGTCTTGAGATATTCGGCATCATTTCTGTCGGGAAATTCAGGTTTATAATGGGAGCCGCGGCTTTCATTTCTGTTTAAAGCGCCTAAAGTGATAACTCTAGCCAATTCCATCATGTTTTTCAACTGTTTTGTAAACATAACAGCCTGGTTAGAATAATAGCCATTATCTACCATATTAATATTTTTCCAACGTTCCATAAATGTTTGCAATTCCTGGTCAGTAGCAGCTAAATCTTTATTATTACGCACTACAGTGACGTTGGCTGTCATCAAGTCACCCATTTCACGATGTAGAGCATACGGGTTTTCCGTACCATGCATGGATTTTACATAAACATCATAATCTTCTTCTTTTTTGCGGTAAGCCTCAAAGACTCCGTCTTTAACCTCACTGGCTAATTTTGATAAGCCCTCTACATAATCGGCTGCCGCAGGTCCACACACAGTGCCACTATATAAGGCGGAAAGCAATGAATTTGCGCCTAAGCGGTTAGCTCCGTGGTACATATAATCACATTCTCCGGCAGCGAAAAGACCAGGTATACTTGTTTGGTGTTGCCAGTCAACATGAACTCCACCCATGAAATAGTGAACTCCTGGGAAAATTTTCATAGGTACTTTTTTGGGGTCATCGCCATGGAATTTCTCGTATATTTCTATAATGCCGCCTAACCGTTCTTCAAGGTAATCAGCGGGTAAATGAGATAAATCCAGGTAAACTTGATTTTTGCCGTCTACCCCTAAACCCATTTCTACACAAACCTTATAAATCGCCCTGGAGGCTATATCACGGGGTACTAAATTACCGTAAGCGGGGTACATTTCTTCTAGAAAATACCAAGGTTTACCGTCCTTGTAAGTCCAGATACGTCCCCCGTCGCCCCTGGCGGATTCAGACATCAAACGGGTCTTATCATCGCCTAACATAGCGGTGGGATGAATTTGAATAAACTCGCCATTGGCGAAAGACGCGCCTTGCTGGTATATAATAGAGGCTGCGCTGCCCGTGTTAATCATCGAATTGGTACTTTTGCCAAATATCATGCCAGCGCCGCCAGTGGCGATAATCACAGCGTCGCCCTTAAATTCGCGAATTTCCATTGTTGCCAAATCTTGGGCAATACAGCCGCGGCAAACACCGCTATCATCAATTATGGCAGAGAGAAATTCCCAAAATTCATATTTCTTGACGCTGCCAGCATCCTCATAGCGTCTTACCTGTTCATCGCAGGAATAAAGTAGTTGTTGACCAGTGGTGGCCCCAGCAAAAACTGTCCGTCTCTTTTTAGTGCCACCAAAGCGTCGTAAATCCAGTAAACCCTCAGGTGTGCGGCTAAAAGTAGCCCCCATGCGATCCAAAGTATAAATAAGTCCAGGAGCAGTGGCCACCATGTTCTTAACAGGCGTTTGGTTAGCTAGAAAATCACCGCCGTAAATAGTGTCATAGAAGTGCTCTTCAATGCTATCCCCCTCACCTTTGGTGTCCAAAGCGGCGTTAATACCTCCTTGGGCGCATACTGAATGGGAGCGCTTAACCGGTACAAGAGATATTATATCCACTTTGATGCCACGTTCTACCAGTTTTATCGTACTCATTAGGCCAGCTAAACCACCACCGACCACAATGACTTTTTTTTCAGACATTATAGTTTTTCCTCCCATAAGTTAAAATGCGCCAAAATGCGGATAGCCGGCAATTACCCAGAGTGTTGCCATAGCTAGTATGGATAAAGCGACAAAAAGCGCCATAGTCAATACCGAAAAAATCTTCTGTATTCTGGGTCCTTGGATGATACCCCAGGTGATAAAAAAGGTAAATAAACCATTGCTAAAATGATAAATAGAAGCGATAACGCCAATGCAATAAAGTACAAAGCACAAGGGGTTTTGCAGCATATTTACAAATGTTACCAAAACATCTACAGAATCGGAGGTGAAAATACGCAATGTAAAGACATGGAATAAAACAAATATTGTCACAATAATTGCTGTAATTCTTTGCAAATAAAACATCCAGTTTTTTAAATAATTATATCTTAATGCATTGTTCTTAGATAAATATACAATATAAACACCGTAAATGGCATGGAAAATAATGGGTAACGCAATGATTACCAGTTCAGCCACAATAATAAACGGTATTTCTCTCATTCCGTTTATGGTATTGATATAAGCTAATGGTCCACCCAAAGCCGTACTGTTAAGTAATAGGTGTACACACAGAAATATACCAATGGGAATAAGGCCAATTATGGAATGAAGTCTTCTAATAAAAAAATCGCTTCTCTTTGCCACTGTTAATCCCCCAACCTTGAATATTTTCAAATTATAGCATAAGCTCCCTTAATTTGCAAGTAATTTTCAGAATTGTCTGACAACTTATATTTATTCGTTTATTTTATTATCTAAATAATGTAGGAAAAGACCGCTTCTCAGCTTAGGCTCAAACCAAGTGCTTTTAGGCGGCATAATTTTACCACTGTCGGCAATAGCCATAAGATCGCTTATAGACACTGGATAGAGGGCAAAGCCTATGGCGTCTTCGTTATCGCAACGGCGTTCAATTTCCTCATTACCCCTAATGCCGCCAATAAAATCAATGCGTTTATCAGTGCGAACATCTTTAATCTCAAAAAGAGGCTCCATAACTTCACGCTGTAATATCGCGGCGTCAAGGTTTTCCGCTGGATCGTCGCTGGCGTATAATTCAGGCGGGGCTGTAAGACGGTACCACTTTTTAGCTAAATAGAGGGCTATTTCATGATTGCGTTCAGGATAAAATAAAGCTTCTTCCGGCTTAATAGTGAATAATTTACCTAAAAACGCCAAAATATCCGCCGGCGTTTTGTCCGCTGGCTTTTTTACCACTCTGTTGTAGGCCATAATAGATAATTCCACATCGGGAAAAATAACTGCGAGAAAATTTTCCGAGGGCGCGGATTCGTCTATATTGCCGCCTTGGCGCCTTAGCTTACCTATGGCAGCGGCGGAGGCTGATCTATGGTGCCCGTCAGCTATGTATATTTTATCTAGGGACTTGAACTCCCCTTGTAGCTGGGCTATTATAGCATCATCATCTACCACCCAGAGAATATGACCCACCCCATCAGAACTGGTGAAATTATATTCCGGTTGGTGTTCGGAAATCCATTGCCCTACTATTTTGTCTATTGTTTCTTTATGCCTATAGGTCAGGAAAACAGGTTCCGTATGACAGTTACAAACATCGAAATGGTGTATACGGTCCTGCTCCTTTTCTTTCCTCGTAAGCTCGTGCTTCATTACTGAACCGTTTTCATAATCAGCCACTGCTACCGCGGCCACTATACCGGTTTGTACAGTTTCTCCCATAATTTCCCGATAGATGTAGTAAACAGGCTTGTCTTCCATGAATAAAATGCCTTTTTCCACAAAATCCAGGAGATTTTTTCGGGCTTTTTGGTAGACGCATTCTTCATAGTCCCCTACTTCCTCAGGGAAATCAATCTCCGCTCTGGAAATATGCAGAAAAGAGTATTCATTATCTTGGGCCATTTCTTTAGCTTCGCTTCTATTCATAACATCGTATGGCAGAGCTGACACTTTTTCGGCCAGCTCTGCTTGGGGTCTAATACCTTTAAAGGGTTTTACTCGTACCATTATTTTAGGACTCCTTATTTCAAAGTCATTATCAATTCGCCTGCTTTTACTGTATCGCCGACATTAACTAATATTTTATCCACCGTACCCTCAATTGATGAGGTTATGCTAGTTTCCATCTTCATAGCTTCTATAATGGCTAAGGGTTGGTTTTCGGTAACTTCATCCCCTGCTTTAACTAATATTTTGGAAACTGCCCCCGGTAAGGCTGACGCTATTTCCGATTTATCATCAGGGTCTGCCAGAACAATCTCTTTAGCTGAAACGGTGGCGTTTTTATCCTCTACGGATACTTCACGCCGGGCGCCGTTCAATTCAAATATAACATTTCTGGTGCCATCATCGTTGGGCTCGCCTAAGCCAATGTATTTGATAATTAATGTTTTACCAGCTTCAATATTCATTTCCGTGGTTTCGTTAGGCAATAGTCCTTCAAAAAATACATGGCTATCCATATGGCTTATATCGTCATATTCCACAAAATGTTTGAGGAATTCCTCTGTTACCTTGGGGTACAGGGCATAGCTTAAAACTGCATGGAGGCCAACCACCCGGTTGGGGAAAGGTATTACTGACAGATTTTTACCTATTTCCTCAAAATCCACATCCTCTAAGAGCTCGCCGGGACGACAGGTTATAGGCTTATCACCCTTGAGAACTATTTCCTGTAAATCTTGGGGGAATCCTCCGGCAGGCTGTCCCATCATGCCTTTAAAATAACTGACTGAAGAATCCGGGAAGTTAAGGTCTTTGCCCTTTTCTACAATATTATCCTTGGTAAGGTCATTTTGTACCATGAAAATGGCTAGGTCGCCTACCATCTTTGAGGAAGGGGTAACCTTGACAATATCACCCACCATGTCGTTAACTTCTCTATATTTTTCCTTTACCTCAGTGAAACGGTGTCCCAGTCCCAAGCTTTCTACCTGCGGTTTAAAGTTGGAATACTGGCCGCCTGGTATCTCATAGCGGTAAATATCCGCTGAAGGGCTGGAAACATCAGCTTCAAATTTACGGTAATAGGGACGTATATCGGCGTAATAGTCGGTTAGCTTTTGCAGCTCCATTACATCGAAACCAGTTTCACGTTCATTACCCTCTAAGGCAGCTACCAAAGCGTTCATAGAAGGTTGACTGGTTAGTGAGGATAGACTGCTAATAGCAGTATCCACAATGTCCACACCGGCTTCAGAAGCTAACAGTAAAGCCGCAATCTGGTTACCGCTGGTGTCATGGGTATGCAGATGAACCGGAATGGATAGTTCATCTTTAAGGGCTTCTACCAGCTTTTTAGCCGCATAGGGCTTCAGTAAGCCGGCCATATCCTTGATAGCTAAAATGTGAACGCCGTGCCGCTCCAATTCCTTTGCTAAATTTACATAATATTCTAAGGGATATTTGTCTCTGGCGGGATCTGTTATGTCGCCGGTATAACAAATTGTGCCTTCAACAATTTTATCGGTTTTTAAGGCTTCATCAATGGCCACTTCCATACCGGGTAGCCAGTTGAGAGAGTCAAATATACGGAATACGTCTATGCCAGCTTCTGCACTTTCCCGAATAAAGGTACGAACCACATTATCTGGGTAACTGGTATAGCCCACGGCATTGGCTCCTCTAAGCAGCATTTGGAAGGGAATATTGGGAATGCGCTTTCTTAGCTCGTAAAGACGGGTCCAGGGCGATTCATGTAGAAAACGGTAGGCCACGTCAAAGGTGGCTCCACCCCACATTTCTAGTGAGAAAGCATTCTGCATAATATGGGAGGTAGCCTTGGCCACTCTTGTCATATCCACAGTTCTCATTCTTGTGGCTAAAAGAGATTGATGGGCGTCACGCCAAGTCGTATCGGAAATCAGAAGTTTTTTCTGATCTAAAATCCATTTTTTTAAACCCTCCGGCCCTTTTTTGTCCAGAATATATTTTACACCGTTCTCTGGAATTTGGTTGGGATAATCTGGTACTCTGGGGGGATCGTAAATTTTAGGCTTGGTGCAGGGCTCGTTAACAGCCTTGTCACCCAAGAACTTCAAGACCTTTGTGGCCCTATCTCTAGGAGGTTCAAATTCTAAAAGCTCAGGCTTAGAATCAATAAAGCCCGTATCGGTTTTACCGCTACTAAATTCTTCACTTTTTAAAATATTGGCTATAAAGGAGCTATTGGTCTTAACGCCGCGGATTCGCATCTCGGTAATTACTCTCAGGGCTTTGTTGATTGTGCCCTGGAAAGTTCTATCCTGGGTGGTAATCTTAACTAGCAGACTATCATAGTACGGTGAAATCTCCGCCCCTGAATAGGCGTTACCGGCATCTAAACGTACGCCAAAACCGCCGCCGCTTCTGTAGGTGGTAATTTTGCCGTAATCCGGGGCAAAGTTGTTCCGCGGATCCTCTGTTGTTACCCGGCACTGGATTGCATAACCGTACACGGATAAATCATCCTGAGATTGTATATTAATTTGCGGATCCGTTAAGGCGAACCCCTGAGCAATTAGGAGCTGGGTTTGAACTAAATCAATACCTGTTACCATTTCCGTAACCGTGTGTTCCACCTGTATCCTGGGATTCATCTCAATAAAGTAATGATTTCCTTCTTTATCCACTAAAAATTCTACTGTACCGGCGTTAACATAGTTAACTTCCTTGGCTATTTTTACAGCGTCGTCATATAAATGTTGGCGTAAATCCGCTGACAAGGAGAAAGCGGGAGCATACTCAATAACCTTTTGATAGCGCCGCTGAACTGAACAATCTCTCTCAAAAAGATGGATTACATTACCATACTGATCCGCCAGTATTTGCACTTCAATATGCTTGGGATTGATGAGATATTTTTCCATAAAAATATCATCGCAGCCAAAGGCCTTTCTGGCTTCGTTTTTCACTAATTCAAAGGCATTGTCTATCTCATCTTCATGCTCAATAAGGCGCATACCACGGCCGCCGCCGCCAGCAGCTGCCTTGAGAATAACCGGTAACCCGTATTCACGGGCTAACTTTTTCGCTTCTTCAGCATTTTTTAGAGGCTCTATACTGCCGGGAATCGTAGGTACATTGCAGCGGTTGGCTAATTCCTTAGCTCTGATTTTATCACCCATTTGGCTTAAAACTTGGGAGGGGGGGCCTACAAATATAATGCCGGCGTCTTCACAAGCCTTAGCAAATTGGGCGTTTTCGGAAAGAAAACCGTAGCCAGGGTGAATGGCGTCAATTTTTTTGCGTTTAGCTAAATCAATAATGAGATCAATGTCCAAGTAAGCGGCTAAAGGACTTTTAGTTTCGCCCAGAATATAAGCTTCGTCAGCTTTGGTCCGGAAAAGATTAAATTTATCTTCCTTAGAGTAAACGCCTACTGTTTTTATGGATAAATCGTTGGCGGCTCGGAATATACGAATCGCTATTTCTCCCCGATTGGCTACTAAAAGCCTGTGCATTTTTTTTCTCATTGTGTTGTCCTCCTTGTCTTAAATACTGATGTTTAAGAGAGTTTCAGCGTTTTTATAAAAGATTTTTTCCCTATCCTCATCGGTAATATTTAATGAATTGACCATTGCTTGGGTTTTTATCCCGTCTGACCATGGACAATCGGTAGCATATAAAAATTTATTTATATCGTGGGACTTTATAAACTTCTCTATTTCCTGGAGTGAATAATAGCGTATGGCCATGGAAATATCAAAGTAAACATCTTTACCTACTAAATACTTATAAGTATCTGCCATGCCGGTTAAATTTCCTAAATGGGCGAATACCAACTTTGCGCCCTTAAAATCCTCGGCAACCTTGCCGCCCCTCTGAACATGGCTGCGGTCTGAGCCTGGATAGGCGGGGTCAAAGCCGGAATGAAATAGTATAACCATATCTCTGTTGGCGAGTTCTTCATATATTGGATATACTTTTTTATCATCCAGCGCAAACTCTTGGTATTCCGGGTGGAACTTTACGCCCTTTATGCCATTTTCCCAGAGCCGTTGTATCTCATCCTTATAATCGGTATATTGGGGATGAATAGAACCGTAGGAAATAATTCCAGCGCCATTATTTTCAATTAAAAAATTATTGACATTTTTCACATATTGCGGTGCTGTAGCGATATTTAGTAAAACAATATTCTCACAGCCCCAGCTTTTTTGTGTTTCCAGGGTATTAGCTAACGTACCGTCTGTGGCCGATTCGTAGCCGCAGTTTCGAGAAAGCTTTTTAATGGCCTTTGCCGCTAAAAAATCGGGAAAGGCGTGTACATGGCAATCAACATACTTCAAGCTGCATCACTTTCCTTGCCTTTAGTTTACATCATATATTGAAAGTATTAAATTATTATACCATATTTTATCTTTCTTGAAAATGATTTTTTTTAATATGCGGTTATTTTATCTGTTTACTAAATACCTGAAATAAGATTGCCAAATTGAGGAAAAGCAAATAATTGTTTCTTTAAAAATAAGGATAAAGCCTTCTTTTACTACAGTCTGTAAGATATTCCCGCTGCCCTTGCCGAGATTATTGTGCCCTATAAGTATTAAAGCATAATTTCTTTTAAATAACTGGCGTCAAGCAAAAAAAAATGGAGTCTTGTCGCAATACAAGACCCCATTTATGATTTGTTACTAACCGTTATAGCATTTTATTTACAAAAATATTTTAGGTAAGAAAAAAAGTTAATAGTATGCCTAGAAAAATCCCTAAATCCAGATACTTGGTTTCCAATTTTAATACCTGGGCAAAGGAGATATAGACCATTGCTCCAGCCGCAAAGCTCATGCCAATACTTAGGGCCAAGGGTGAACCACTAGTTACGGACCAACCTATATATGCTCCCAGAGGCGTAACCGCTCCGGCCAATGCAGTAATTACTATGATTTTACTGGTTTTACATCGACTCTTTTTCAAAGGGGCGCTTATGCTCATGCCTTCAGGAAAATTGTGTAAAAGCAAGCCAAAGGCTACCACAAATCCTAAGTAGGTCTGACTCTGAAAGCCTGCTCCTAGAGCTATGCCCTCGGGAAAATTGTGAAAGGCTATACCTATGGCCATTAACATACCTATTTTACTAAAAGAAACCCCGTCAGTTTTGCTAATACCTGGACTTATGAATTCTAAAAAACGGGAGCACCCATACATGAATAGTATGCCCAACCCAAAACCAAAAGCGGCAGTAAGGGCGGAGCCAGTAATGTAATACGACTGGGGCATTAGGCTGAATAAAGAGAGCCCAATCATAACCCCTACACCGAAGCCGATAACAAAACCTAGACAGCCCTTTTTCTCTACCGGTAAAATTAGACCGATTAAACCGCCGGCAACTGTAGCAATGCCAGCAAAAAAGCTGATTATTATTACTTCTATTGTACCCATAGCACCCCTCCTACCCTATTGTATGAGCAATGCCGGCAAAAAAGCACAAAATATCCTTCATTATTTGGGCCAATAGGGTTGGGCAAAGGGAGTATAGAACACTCTTAGTGTAAGTTATTTTCCCATTATCAGCGTACATATAAAAATGTGCCTGACCCCGTTTGAGCAACGGTGCCAGGCAGCGTCATCTTATATTCTCCGGCTAGAGGTTTATCCTCTGGCCGTTTTCTCTGAGTCTGGACATAACAGTGAAGTGTATTATGTAATTATTCTTTTTCCGCGGCAGCAGCGGCAATTACCTTTTCAGCCAGGTTTTGTGGCAGTTCCTCATATCTGGAGAATTCCATGGTAAAGGAGCCTCTGCCCTGAGTCATGGAACGTAAATCAATGGCATAACGATACATTTCGGAAAGCGGGGCGTTAGCCTTAATATATTGCATATTGCCTTGTTTTTCCATCCCTAAAATACGGCCGCGGCGATTGCTCATATCGCCCATAATATCACCCATAAATTGGTCGGGAACGCGTATTTCCACATCCATAAACGGCTCTAAAAGCACTGGTTTAGCTACTTCGCAGCCCTTCTTAAACGCCAGGGAAGCCGCAATCTTAAAGGCCATTTCCGAGGAGTCAACCGGGTGATAAGAGCCATCCTTTAAGTTAACCTTAATATTAGTTACAGGATAACCCGCCAGAATACCTTCAGTCATTGCCTCACGGAAGCCTTTTTCTACAGCGGGAATATAGTTTTTCGGTACGGCCCCGCCAAAGATGCTTTCTTCAAAAGTAAAATCGTTATCATAATCTGGTTCCATATCAACCACAATATCACCAAATTGGCCATGACCACCACTTTGTTTTTTGTGGCGTCCCCGAATATCGGTAGCTTTACCCTTGATTGTTTCCCGATAGGGAACCTTTGCTTCTAAGGTTTCTACATCTACGCTAAATTTTTTCATCAAACGGTCAATTACAATATCCACATGGGCTTCACCCATTGCGGTAAGCAAAGTTTGCTTTGTTTCCACATTTTTTTCTAAGCGTAAGGTTGGGTCTTCCTCAATAAGCCGGGAAATAGCGTTACCTAATTTATCCTCGTCAGCCTTGGATTTAGGAGCTATCGCCACTGTAAAGCTGGGTACGGGGAAGTCAATGCCTTCCAAAAGTATATCGTTGCCTTTAGCGCACAGAGTATCACCTGTTTTAGCGCTGGGCAATTTAGCCAAAATACCAATATCCCCTGTATTGAATTGGGTGCAGTTGGTCAAAGATTTGCCCAACATAATTCCAGCGGAGCTAATTTTTTCATCCTTTTCCTGGGAGGCATTATAAACGCTGCCTTCAGCTTTGAACGCGCCCTGCATTACCTTAAAATAACTTATTTTACCAACATAGGGGTCAGTCATAGTCTTAAATATTAAAGCGGCAAAGGGAGCGTCAGGATCTATTTCAGCATCAGCTTCAGTGGGATCTGGACAATCAAAGAAAATAGCGTCCATTAAAGCGTCAATCCCGATGTTGGATAAAGCGCTACCGCAATAGAGGGCGGCAACCTTGGCATTTTTAACGCCGTTATGCAGTCCCTTTAATACTTCCTTTTTGGTTAGTTCTTCACCTTCCAAATACTTTTCCATGATATCATCGTCGCCTTCGGCAGCGGCGTCATAAAGCATTTCTTTATACTTATCTATCATATCAGCCATATCAGCGGGAATGTCAACTTCCTTGGCTTTGCCATTCTCGTAGGTATAGGCTTTATTATCGATTATATTGACAATACCCTTAAAGTCATCGCCTTGACCCAGGGGAATAGTAACAGGCACAATATCCTTAGTTAGCTTTTCCCGTAAGGATTCCATGGTTTTTTCAAAGTCCGCATTTTCACGGTCCATTTTGTTAACAAAAATAATCTTTGAGGTTTCCCTTTCGTCAGCGTCTTCCCAAATAATTTCTGTGCTAACCTGAGCGCCGGAAACGGCGTCAACAACCATGAGAAGGCTATCAGCAACCCTTAAGCTACTTTTAACTTCTCCGTAAAAGTCCATAAAACCAGGAGTATCAAGTAGATTTACCTTTTTATCTCTGTGCTCAAAATTCAAAAGGGTGGTGCTTACGGAAATCTTTTTTCTAGTTTCCTCCGGCAAATAGTCAGAAACAGTATTTCCCTCATCCACTTTACCCAGTCTGGAAAGAGCGCCTGTATTGTAAATCATGGCTTCTGCTACAGAGGTTTTGCCTGAGCCTTGATGTCCAACAAGAGCCACGTTGCGAATGTTCTCCGTTTGAAAGACAGTCATTGATTTTCCTCCTCGTATTAAAAGTTTTCAACCTTTTATAATTTAGCTACTTAATAGCAAAATCCTTTTCATATTTGACATATTATTAAAAATTTTTTTTGAATACTTTCTCTCTCCTCTAATATTATTTTAAGACAGGAGGCATTATGGTCAGAGAAAGCATCATACTAGGAACAGGAATATTGATAATTACCAACTTTTTAGTTAAAATTTTAAGTTTGGTATACCGGGGCGTTCTTATTCGCCTAATAGGTAGCGAGGGGTTGGGGCTTTCAGAGATGATAATGCCCCTATTTTCCTTTTTGCTCGTTATAGCTTCCCTGGGTATCCCCCTAGCTATCTCCAACCTCATAAGCGCTGATATCAAAAGGGAAAAATATATGACCATTTTTAAAACAGGTCTATATATGCTTTTGCTTAACGGCGTTATCGTAACCTTGGTCGCCTTGCTATTATACCCGGTAATCACTGAGTATATTTTTACAGATTCCCGGCTTTATTTAGCCTTTTTATTTTTCTTCCCCTCTGTAATCCTTATCACTGTTTTTTCAGCTTTTCGCGGCTACTTCCAGGGCAGCCATCAAAGCTCCCAAATTGGCAAAAGCCAGGCTGTGGAGCAAATAGTCAGAGTAGTGGTGGGAATTGCCCTGGTTTATTTCTTACTACAACGCAATTTCCCGCTTTCTGTTTTAATCGCCGGTCTTTCAGCGGCTACCTTCTTTGCTGAATTTGCCGGCGGCGCCTATCTCTGGCGGCGTTTTAGCCAAGAGAATAAGGGTAAAAAAGAACGGGGGCACTTTTCCCCCGCCATTGCCAAGGATTTTTTAAAAATGGGCAGTCCCCTCACCTTCAGCCGTATATTTACTACTTTGGCTATTAGCTGCCAAGCTATACTTATACCCAAGGCTTTAGTGTTAAGCGGCTATTCCCTCTCGGAGGCAGCTTCATTATATGGCTACTTTAGCGGCGTGGCAATAACCGTCCTCCACTTACCGGCCATTGTTACCAGCGCCATTACCACGCCTTTAATACCGGCAGTTGCCGAAGCCCAAGAACAGCACAATACAAAACTACTGCATAAGCGCATAAGAGACAGCATCATCTTTACTAGTTACACTGCCGTTCCCATGCTGGCTTTTATTTTTTACTTTGCCACGCCAATCTGTGATATCCTATTTTCCGCCCAGGAGGCTGGCCCCATGCTTTCCCTATTTTGCTTAGGTGGCATACTTCTCTATTTACAGCAGCCTATTGTCGCTGTCCTCCAGGGACTTAATTACTTTAAACAGCTGCTTTTATGCTTGTTCATTGGCGATGGGGCTTATATTATCATGCTGTTTGCCTGTTACTTGCGACAAGACTTTACCATTGAAATGGGTATTATTGCCTTTATTATCAATGACATTATCTTACTGACCTCATATATTATTCTCTTAAAACGAAAGACTGGGGTTAAAATGGGTTTAATCAGAAATACCCTTTTTCCCCTCTTTTACTCGTTGGCCGGGTTATGCGTTACTTATATACTAAAACAACACCTCAACATAACAGAATTAAATATAACTGCAATTTTATGTTTTGGCGTTGTTTTTATGCTCATTTACTTTATTGGGTTGTTAATTTTTGACCGTAAAAACCTGGCCCTGTTTAGCCGGGTCAGTCCACGGCAAAGACGTCGGCAAAATCGTCAAGCTCTTTAAATTTTTGGTGGTCTAAATAGTCAAGCTTAATGGGGGTTACGGATATATATCCCTGGGATACCGCTTCCACATCGGTGATATAACCCCGCATATCTTCATCCACGGCTGAGAATCCGCCCTGAACGCCGTCGTTAATATCATCGTAAACGTGCCAATAGTAATCGGAGCCGTAAGGGTTGCGCCGCTTTTCAAATCTTTCAATCATGCGGCTGGCGGAAATAACGGTCTTTTTTATGCCCTTGATTTCCTGCCTGGGTATGGCGGGGAAATTAAGGCTGTAAAAAAACATCTTGCCTTTTTCCCGTTGCATAAATTTAGGCAGCATCTCCTGAAAAATCTCAGCAATTACCTGGAAATCCTGACAGTTAAAATCAGCGGATAGGGCAAATGTAGGTATATTTTGAAATGCGCCCTGTAAGGCAGCGGCAATCGTGCCTGAATAAATCACGGAATCCGCAATATTGGCGCCATTATTAATTCCCGATAGAATTACGTCTGGCCTTTCCTCTACCAGTTGATCCAAAGCTAAAACCGTGCAGTCTGCCGGAGTACCGTCTACTACCCAAATATCAAAATCTACCTGGGGTAAATAAACCTTCTCCACAGTTAACGGCGTTAGAAAGGTAACGCTATTACTAGTGCCGCTTTTTTCTCTGGCCGGTACTGCAACTGTCAGGTTGTGTTCATCTTTTAAAGCGGCAATAAGGGCGTGTAAGCCAGGGCCTCGATAGCCATCGTCATTAACAATAAGGATGTTCATGGTATTCATCACCTTCTCTAATTTTCGTTTAAAAAAGTATAAACCTTAAAGCAGGTTTAAAGTCAATACCTTTAAAAAGGGAAGCCTTATCAAGGCTTCCGCTTTTAGTAATCTTGTATAATATTTTATTTTTTTATTGTGCCAATCTCGTCAAAGGGATAATACTGGAATACAGCCTTGGCGTCTATATCGTCTTTGCTGATAAAGGGGTCGGCTGATTCTTCAACCCATACATGAGCATCGGCGCTGTTATTGCGGTTGTCGCCCAAAACGAAATACTTGCCTGCCGGTACAGTTACGGGTTCCATAGTATAAGCGGGTTTTTCGTACAGATAATCCTCTGCCAAAGGTTCACCGTTAATATATACTGTTTCTTCTTTTACCTCCACAGTTTCGCCAGGCAACCCTATAACACGTTTAATATATTCAACACCCTCATTATATTCAGCTGGGGGGTCAAAAATAATCACGTCGCCACGTTGGGGCTCGCCTACTAAATAGGAGATTTTGGAAACTAGAACCCTATCCCCCTTTTCTAAAGTAGGAATCATTGAGCCGGATAGTATCTTACAGGAATCCACCACAAAACATTTAAGCGCCATAGCTATGATAAAGGCAATCAGTAAAGTCACAACCAGGTCTTTTATAGTTGATAATACCTTGGACATTATTATACCTCGTAAATAGTTATCGTCATTTGCCCGTCGTCATTTTTTCTCAAGCCAAACATAAGATGATAATCCTTGAGATTTTTATTAAGAAAATCTACTATTTCGTACATATCATCCCGTTTAGCAAAGCTCTTGTGGGCAATTAGCTCTAACCCTTGAGGATTCTCTTTATCTGAAGTCATTATTACCACTTATCCCTAATCAGAGAGAAACCTTCGGAACGGGTGGAGGCATTGTTCTTGAAGGCGCCCCGTACGGCGGAGGTAAGAGTCTTGGAGCCGGGTTTTTTCACCCCGCGCATAGTCATACACATATGCTCGGCTTCCATAACCACCAAAACGCCGTTGGGTTTTAGTTTATCCATAATCGCATCGGCAATTTGCGAGGTAAGGCGTTCCTGTAGCTGGGGACGCCGGGCAAAGCCCTCAACAGTGCGGGCAATTTTAGAAAGACCGGTTATAGCCCCTTCCTTTTTGGGAATATAGGCTACATGGGCCACGCCGTAAAATGGCATAAGATGATGCTCGCACATGGAATAAAACGGTATATCCTTAACGATAACCATTTCGTCGTGATGATCAGCAGAAAATTGTTTTAAAAGGTGGTCGCCGGGATCAATGTGCAGACCGCCAAAAATCTCCTCATACATACGACTAACCCGGGCAGGGGTTTCCTTTAAGCCTTCCCTATCTATATCCTCACCAATGGCAATAAGTATTTCTTTCACCGCTGCTTCAATTCTGGGCTTATCAATTTTGCTTTCCTTTTCCATATTTAAATACCTTCTATCTTTAAGAATTTGAAAACAAGATAGTTATATTCTATTGTTTTTATGGGCAAAGGTCAAGACAAATAAGAATTTTCGCTATAAAAATAATAAAAAATTCTACACACTTTTATAAATGAGAGGTAAAAATATGAAAAAATGTCTGCCACTGGCAATATTAATCCTGTCTCTTATACACATCTGACGC
>DXZC01000041.1 GCA_019415505.1 Peptococcaceae bacterium
CATTATGGGTGAATAATTTGTTAAGTTTCTTTAATTGCAAAGAAAAAAGATAAAAATTAATAAGTTCCCTGCTCCGGCGGGAGGTAAAAATTGCCTCCCGCTAGAGTAATGATAGAAAACAATTTTTGAAAGGAGTTGTGTATTGAATGGGATTGACAGGTTTGGCTATTTACAAAAACTTGCCTAAGAAAAACTGTAACGAATGCGGCGTACCTACTTGCTTGGCATTTGCTATGGCTTTGGCAGCAGGTAAAGCATCTTTAGATGCTTGCCCTTATGTAACTGATGAAGCGAGAGAAGCTTTGGACTCTGCTTCCGCGCCCCCCATTAAATTGGTTAAAGTTGGTGTTGGTGAAAAAGAAATGGAATTAGGTGACGAAACTGAATTGTTCCGTCATGACAAAACATTCTTCCATCCCACAGCCATGGCTTTCGCTTTGGATGACAACGCTGCTGATTTGGACGCTAAAATTGACGAAATCGTTGATTTGCAATTCGACCGTGTTGGTCAACACTACACTGTAGAACTGGTCGCTTTAAAGAACGCTTCTGGCGACGCTGCTACTTTTGCTGCTGCTGCTGAAAAGGTTGCTGCAAAAATTGCTGTAGTTCTCATGGCAGACGATGCTGCTGTTCAGAGTGCTGCTTTGGACAAAATCGCTGCTGAAAAACCGTTGGTATACGCTGCTACCGAAGCTAACTATGAAGCTATGGTAGAAGTTGCCAAAAAATATGAAGTTCCCTTGGCCGTTTATGCTGAAGGGCTTGAAGCCTTGGATGCTTTGGTAGAAAAAATTCATGGTTTGGGCTACAAAGAACTGGTGCTGGATCCCGGCAGCCGTGAAACCGCTAAGGTATTGGCTGATATGACTCAGATCAGAAGATTGGCTGTTAAAAAACGTCATCGTCCCTTTGGTTATCCCACCATCGCTTTCACTTCCGAAGAACCCGGTTTGGACGAAGTTCTCCAGGCTAACGCTTATGTTGCCAAATATGCCAGCATCGTAGTGATGAAGGGCACCAACAAAGCTGATATTATGCCTATCCTCTCTTGGAGACAAAATGTTTATACAGATCCTCAGAAACCCGTTGCTGTTGTACCTAAACTCTATGAAATCGGTGCAGTTAACGAAAATTCTCCTCTGTATATTACTACCAACTTCTCCTTGTCTTACTACAGCGTAGAAGGCGAAGTAGAAGCTAGCCGTATTCCTTCCTACATTATCCCCATCGACACCGATGGTACCTCAGTATTGACTGCTTGGGCCGCTGGTAAATTTGGTGGCGAACACATTGCTGCAGCAATGAAAGAATACGACATGGAATCCAAGGTTTCCCATAGAAAAGTTATCATCCCCGGTTTCGTAGCTGTTATTGCTGCTAAACTCAAAGATGAAAGCGGCTGGGAAGTTATTGTTGGACCCAAAGAAGCTTCTGGTATCTCTAGCTTTGCCAAAGCTAACTTTGCATAATTGACATCATAAAGAAACAGGTGATTTTGTGGAAAAAATTCAAGTTACGATAATGCCTGAAAACATTCAAGTGGAAGTTGAAAAAGGCAGTACGATTTGGGAAGCTGCACAAGCTGCAGACATTTCTATTAAAAGTTCTTGCGGAGGTCAGGGAACTTGCGGCAGATGCGCCGTTAAGGTCTTAGACGGTAAGGTAAGTGGTGGAGATGGTAATATCTCCAAATCTAAGAAGGCAGAAGGCTATATTTTAGGCTGCACTGCTGTAATTGAGGAACCCATTACCGTTGAAATACCCGAATCTTCCCGATTACATGAACATCAGGTACTTCTTGATGATTCCGCTGATGGTATTATTAAAGAAAGTACTTTAGGAGATTTGGGACTGGACGATGCTCCCATGGTGAAAAAGGTACAGCTCACTTTGAGTGAACCTACTTTAACGGAAAATGCCAGTGACTTCAGTAGACTTTCAACTGAGTTAAGCGCTAACTTGAATGTTGACGATATCACTATTTCTTATGCGGCTTTAAAAACTCTACCTTTAAAGGTTAGAGAAGATAACTGGAAAGTTACTGTTACCTGTTTAATGCATAGTAATTCTGTTGAAATTATCCGGGTAGAAGCAGGCCATGTAGATACACCGCCATACGGTATTGCCTTGGATATTGGTACAACTACCGTAGTTGTAGGCTTAGTGGATTTAATTACCGGTAATATGGTACGCCAGGCTGGTACATTTAACCGCCAAGCCAATATGGGTGATGATGTTATTTCTCGTATTGTTTATACTGAAGAAGAAAAGGATGGTTTAGCCAAAATACAAGAAGTTGTTATTGAGACTATTAACGATCTTTTAGATGAAGTATACGAAGGCGAGGGTATAACAGCAGATGATGTTTCCGTTATGATGGTAGCGGCTAATACTACTATGATTCATCTCTTCTTGGGTATTGAATCGTCGTTTATTCGTCGCGAACCTTATATTCCCGGTGCGGCAGCTGTACCTGTAATTAAAGCTAAGGATCTTGGCCTTAAAATTGCAGGCGATGGCGAAGTAACTTGTTTCCCTGCTGTTGCCAGCTATGTTGGCGGCGATATTGTTTCCGGTGCCCTGCTTACGGGCATTGAAAAACAAGAGGAAATTTGGTTGTTTATTGACATCGGTACCAACGGCGAAATGGTTCTGGGGAATAATGAATGGTTAATGTGCTGTGCTTGTTCCGCTGGACCAGCCTTTGAAGGCGGTGGCATTACTTATGGTATGCGTGCCATGGATGGCGCTATTGAAAAGGTTGATATTGACCAGGATAACGACTATTCTGTTTCTTATGCCACAGTGAACAATGCCTCACCAGTAGGTATCTGCGGCTCTGGCTTGATTGACTGCCTTTCTAAATTAAGAAAGGCGGGCATAATCAACCGTCAGGGTAAAATGCAGAAGGTTGATACTTGGCGTATGCGGCAGGGTGAAGAAGGTCCTGAATTTGTGCTAGCTTCCGCTGCGGAATCAGGCATAAATAAGGATATTACCATCAGTGAAGCTGATGTTGAAAACCTAATTCGTGCCAAAGGAGCTGTTTTTGCCGGCATTCGTGTAATGCTTAATAAAATGCAACTCCCTGTGGAAGTTATCAGCAAAATATTAATTGGCGGCGGCTTTGGTAATTACCTTAATTTGCGTGATTCCATCCGTATTGGTTTATTGCCGGATATGGCTGCTGAGCAATATGAATTCATAGGTAATAGTTCCCTGAAAGGCGCCCACAAGGCGTTACTTTCCAGAAATACTTTTGAACACAGTGTAGAGTTAGGTAGAAGCCTTACTTATTTGGAACTGTCTGACGGGAACGAATTCTACGATGAGTATGTACAGGCAATGTTCTTGCCCCATACTGACATGACTCTCTTCCCTTCGGTAGAGGACTAAGAAAGGATGTTATTTTATGTCTAAGCACATAGCATTAGTCGGAAAAGGCGGCGTCGGTAAAACGACTCTGACTACAATGATTTGCCGTTATTTGGATGAAAACAAAAAGGGCGTAATTTTGGCGGTTGATGCTGACCCCAATGCTAACTTAAGTGAAGCCTTGGGTATGGAGGATACTGAAACTATCTCCGAAATAGTTGAAGACATGAAACGTCCGGGAACTGTCCCCCAGGGCATGTCCAAAGAGAAGTATATCGAGTCCAGACTATTTGAAACTTTGGTGGAAGGGGATTCCATTGATTTAATGGTAATGGGCGGTCCCCAGGGACCGGGATGCTACTGTTATGCCAATGACCTTTTGCGTAAGCATATTGAGAATTTGGAAAAAAACTATGACTATTTAGTCATAGATAGCGAAGCTGGCATGGAGCATATTAGCCGCAGAACAATTCAGGATGTGGATATTATGTTTATTGTGAGCGACGCTTCAGCACGTGGTGTTCGCACCGTTACCAGAATTAAAGAGTTAATTAATTCCCTGAAAACTAAAGTAGGAAAGCTTTATCTAATAATTACTAAGGCATCGGATGAGTTGATTGCGGATTTACAAGCTGAAATTGACAAAACCGGAGTGGAAATGCTAGGTTACATTCCTTTTGACGAGGAAGTGCTGAAGTACGACTCTCAGGGTCGCCCTTTAGCTGATTTACCATCTGACTCCGCGTTGGTAAAATCGTCCTTTGCTTTACTGGATAAAATAAATTTATAATTGAATTGCAAATTCTGAAAGGAGCGTAAAAATGGCTGTACAAATCATGAAGGAAAGATATGCCGGCACAGTTGGCTCTGTAAAGCTTGGCGCTACCGCTGAAGAAGGCGGTACTCGTGGCGTTAGTCTTACAGTCGGCGGTGAAGGAACCCTTCCTTTCCAACATTATGAAGGTGAAAACCCCAATCGTCCCATCGTTGCCATGGAAGTTAACTCCATGGATCCCAACTGGAACGAAAATCTGAAAAAAGCTATTGAAGTAGACCTTAGCGATCCTGTTGCTTGGGCAAAATATAACAAAGAAGTAGGTGCTGACGCTATCTACTTGAAATTAGACTCTGCCGATCCCGATAACGGTGGCGATTCTCCGGAAAAATTGGCCCAGTTGGTTAAAGACATTTTGGCCGCTGTTGACCTGCCCTTGATCGTTGCTGGTTGCGGTAATGCCGAAATCGACCAGGAAGTTTTAATGGCTGTTGCCGAAGCCGCTAAAGGCGAAAACATCCTCATCGGTGAAGCTGAAACCGAAAACTACAAGTCTTTGGTTGCCGCTTGCTTATCCAACGGACATAGCATTATTGCTAAATCCCCCTTGGACATCAACATCTGCAAACAGTTGAACATTTTGATTAAAGAAATGAATATGCCCGCAGATAAAATCGTTATTGACCCCTTGGTATCCAGCGTTGGTTATGGTATTGAATATGCTTATACCATTATGGAACGTGGCCGCATGGGCGGTCTCCAGGGTGACAAAGAATTGGCTATGCCTCTGATCGCTGCCGTTGGTTTTGAAAGCTGGCGTCAGAAAGAAGCCTGGGGCGATACCGATGAATTCCCCGGCTGGGGCGAACAAGCAGAACGTGGTCCCGCATGGGAAGCTACCACTGCTGCTGCCTGCCTCCAAGGCGGTACCGATATTCTGTTGATGAGACATCCTGAAGCTGTAAAAGCTGTTAAAAGACATATTGACACTTTAATGGCTAAATAAGAGATAATATAGCTACTTATATTTATATTTTAAAGAACGGAGGCCTCTGATATGAAAATTATTGGTGAAAGATGTAATGGTATGTTCTTGGATGTTCGTGAATCCATCCAGAACAGAGACCCCAAAGCCATTCAGGAATGGGCTGTTAAACAGGAAAAAATGGGCGCTGACTGGATTGACTTGAATGCTGGTCCCGCTTGCGCTAATGAAGAAGAACGCGTTGCCGCCATGAAATGGATGGTTGAAGTTGTTCAGGAAGTTACCAAACTTCCCTTGGCTCTTGACTCCACAAACTATGATGCAATCGAAGAAGGTTTGAAACTCTGCAAAGATAAGACCAACGCTTTGATTAACTCTGTTCCTGCTGAACAGGAAAAAATGGATAGAGTATTTGCCATGGCCGCCGAATATGGCGCTAAAGTTGTTTGCTTAACCATGGACGCTAAAGGCGTTCCTCAAGAAGCTGACAGCCGTGTTGCCTTGGCTATGGAATTGGTTGCCAATGCTGATGCTTATGGCGTACCTTCTGAAGACTTGTATATCGATCCCTTGATCCTTCCCTGCAATGTTGCTCAATTCCATTGCCCTGAAGTTTTGAAAGCTTTGGCTCAAATTAAAACTTTGGCAGATCCTGCTCCTCATACTGTTTTGGGTCTCTCCAATGTTTCCCAGAAATCCCCCGACCGTTCCTTGCTCAATAGAACTTATCTCGCAATGGGCGCTTCCTGCGGCTTAGACGCAGTTATCGCTGATCCTTGCGACGATGCTTTGATGGAAGTTGCTGCTTCCACTGAAGTTCTCTTGAACAAAAAAATCTATGCTGATTCCTACGTTAAAGTATATCGCGAAAAGAATCTCTAAGATTAAACGTCAACTAAAATACCCTGCACCTTATTACAGGTGCAGGGTATTTTTTTATTTGTCTTATCTCGTCGTAATATTATGTTAGATAATGTAAGTAACAGTTATCATTTCTAAGATGTAGCATTACAATTAGGGTCCGCCTTGGTAACTATGCTTTTGAGATAAATAGCCATGTGTCCAATGCATATACAGGATTTGAGCTGTGCAAGTACATAAAAACGTAGTGCAATATACTGGCGCTCAAAAAGGAAGTCAATACAATTATAATTATGGATAAAGATTTATTTTTGACAACCAATTCTGCCTTCAATATGAATTCATGAGATTATAATGCTCACTTATAATACATTATTAACAACCCTAAATTTATAACAGTTTCCCAGTATTAGGTTGGAAATAAAAGTATGCGTCCATATTACGGCCACAGTACCCACCGGCATAAATAAACAAGGGCAAATCAGCATGTCTAGAGGCGACACTGGAACTTAAAAAAAGCCAGTATTTTCTCAGCCAAATTTATCTTATTCTATCATAGGATTAACCTTCCATTTATCCTGATGATTATCAAGAATGTTTAGTACCTCCTCATAAAGGTTATAAGGGGTAATATAGGCCGCATAAAAATTTACAGCCACAAGACTGGTTTCATCAGTCAGTCGAAAAATATGCACATGATTATAGTCGTTAAATATTTTCTCTTTGCCGTCTTCATGATAGCTGTTGATGTTTATGTAATCATCATGGTCGTTAATATTCTGAACATATTCTGTAATAGGCGCTTCCTGCCACCCTTCTAAGTTGTTAAATGCCTTTTTAAGATCGGCAGTTAATGAATTGTCACTGTAACATTTAAAGTATTCAACTAATACCCATTCCTTGTCCCGTTTATATTCTGGTTCATCAAAATCCTTATCCCATTCAAGATAGTAACTGTCGCTAAGATAATGTGATAACCAAGCAGCTGGATCCTGGGTAATTTCATTTTTATGCTTATTATATAATTCCTGGATATAGCTGTGGATCTTGACAAAGGAGCCTGCCGGCATATCACAACTTCCCTTATCTCCCCAAATAACCTCATTTTCAAATATGTAATATGAAGATGGTTCTGTTTCTTGGGGATTTTTTCCCTCAGAGCTTATTGTTATAAATATAGGCACGTCAGCGATATTATTCTGGCTATCATCCCTAATCTCCCAGTTTGCCTGGGCTATAATATCCGCTATTGGCTGGTACTCCGCCAAGGTAACACGCTGCCACCAACCTGAAAATACCTTATCATCTCTTATGATTATATCCTTCTCCTGGGGAAATTTAATTGAGGACGTATCAACTTCATAGCCTGAGGGATCTTTAGCTTGGAAAATAGAAATGCAGCCTCCTAATAATAAGCTCAAACCTATACATAGTATAAAAGCAACCGGTCTTTTCATGTTGATCTCCTTAATTAGCTCGGCCTGTATTCACCAAATATCTATAAAACAGTCCGGCAACACTCCGTTGGGCGCGTTTTAATCATATCATAATAGTTTTTGAATGGCAACAACTATTTTTATATATTGAAATAATTGTCCGAAAATTTATTGTAAATTACCTGGCCTATATATGCCCTAATTGTCAAATAGTTCATTCTATTATTTTCGTGTTTTGGCATATGATATAGATAACACCATTTTTGCGAGGGATCATATGAAGAAAACTTGCTCTGTTATTTTGGCCGAGAATTATTGCAGCTTTAATAGCACCAGAGGCTTATTTATGAAACTTCCCAACGTTATTAGGGATTTTGGTATTGGAAATTTATTAATTGGCACAGATAAGCAAGGGGAACTTAAAATACTTAAATATATTCTACATAAGAAAGAAGAATTAGGGGCAATAAGCATAACAGCGGTTATAGCTTCAGAAAAAAATATAATTAACTGGAGTGAAGAACAACGTGATTTATTTTTTGACCTAGTTACCCGTTGTGATAAAGAGCTTTTGCTAGCGCCGCCTATAGAGTCCCTGGAGACCTTTTATAAGAATTTGGTAATGCTTGATTTGGCCGATATCGTGATTTTAGTAGGCTCCGACCCTAATTTGGAATATATTATGAAAAAAAATGATAAACATTTTTTACGTTTTGACTCTTATAAGCAATGCTTAATACCCGATATTAGCCTGGCTCATTAGTGCTTTGGTTTTGAGAGTTCCCCGAGCTGACTGCACTGCTTTGCGCCTGATAAATGGCGGCTAGGGCACTTAATTGCGAGCCGGCGGCGGACAGTATATTGCCCCAGATATCCATCTCATTGACAGTTATACGCTCAGAGAAAAGAATGACGATATAAGTGGTAATCCAAACGAATTCTTCGGCATTTAAATTATACATGATTTCACTCCTTTTTGAGGAAAAATATTGGTTTTCTCAGCAATATATGATATAATAATTTATTAATCAATATTTTATTATATTAGATTATTCTTTGATTTATGGTTTGTGAAAAGGAGGGTTTACTATGGAAGATATGAAGAGAGAGCTGCTGGAAATCTTATCGGACAATAGCCGTTTGTCCGTCAAAACAATAGCTGGGATGCTGGGCGTAACACCTGAGGAAGTGGAAAAGGCTATTGCTGAGTTGGAAAGAGATAAAGTAATTCTTAAATATACCACCATAGTTAATTGGGAAAAAACCAATAAAGAAAATATGGTTTCAGCCCGCATAGACGTACAAGTGCAGCCCCAAAGGGAAGTGGGCTTTGATGAAATAGCCCGCCGAATATGCCGCTTTCCGGAAGTAAAATCCCTCTTACTGGTTTCTGGTAAGTTTGATTTCTTTGTTATGGTAGAGGCCAAAACCATGATGGACGTTTCCAACTTTGTTTCCGGTAAGCTTGCCACTATAGACGGGGTAAAAAGCACATGGACGAACTTTGTGCTCAAAGCCTATAAGGAAAACGAAGTAATTTATGAAGATGATTCCATAGTAGATAACAGACAGGTGGTGTTGGCATGACTTTTAGGCCTGATAAGTATATTGCCCCCGCCATTAAGGCCATTCCTCCCTCTGGCATTAGAAAATTCTTTGATTTATGCGTTGGCTCAGATGATATTATATCCTTAGGGGTAGGGGAGCCGGACTTTGTATCCCCCTGGACAATCAGGGAAGCCTGCGTTTATTCCTTAGGAAAGGGGTATACCATGTATACTTCTAATTATGGTATGCCTGAATTGCGCCTGGAGATAGTGAAATACCTATATAACCGCTTTGGCTTGGAGTACGATGAGAACACTGATATTATTGTAACGGTGGGAGCTAGTGAAGCCATAGATATAGCTTTGCGCTCTGTGCTCACGCCTGGCGATGAAGTTTTAATACCGGAGCCTTGTTATGTATCCTATCAGGCTTGTACTTTGATGTCCAATGGTGTGCCGGTGGCTGTTCCCTTAACAGCGGAAAATGAGTTTAAACTCACACCGGAATTATTGGAAAAATATGTTACGCCCAAAACGAAAGTCTTAATATTAAGCTTTCCCAATAACCCAACCGGCGCTGTTATGAACCGCCAGGAGTTGGAAGCCCTAGCGGCTGTGGCTATAAAACATGACCTAATAGTAATTAGCGATGAAATATATTGTGAGCTGTCCTATGAGGAAGAACCTGTATCCTTAGCCTCCATTCCTGGCATGAAGGACAGAACTATGCTAGTAAACGGCGTTTCTAAATCCTTTGCTATGACAGGGTGGCGGGTAGGCTATATAGCTTGCCATAAGGATTTTATTCAGGCCATGGTAAAGATACACCAATATACTATTTTATGCGCCCCCATTATGGGGCAAATGGCCGCCATAGAAGCTTTCCAAAACGGCTTTAAAGAAGTAGCCAAAATGAAGGAAGAATATAATAGACGCCGGCGTTATCTGGTACAGAGAGCCAAAGAAATTGGCTTAGATATGGTTACTCCCGGCGGCGCTTTTTACGCTTTCCCTTCCATTGCCAAACTAGGTATGTCCTCAGAGGAATTTGCGAACCAACTTTTGCAAGCGGAAAAAGTAGCCGTAGTGCCGGGCACAGCGTTTGGGGAATCTGGCGAAGGATTTATTCGTGCTTCCTATGCCACGTCCATGTCCTTACTAGTTGAGGCTTTTAATAGGATAGACCATTTTGTTAATAAATAATGAAATGATTTAAAGGTAATAACATGAAAATTATTATTGTGGGTGCAGGTAAAGTTGGCTATATCTTGGCCCAGATGCTTTCGGTTGAGGATCATGACGTAACAGTTCTGGATCGTAAACCTCAGCGTTTGGATATTGTTAACGAACGATTAGATGTTAATACTGTTTTAGGCAGCTGTGCGTCTACCGCCGTGCTGAAAGAGGCTGGTATTGAGGAGGCGGATATTCTTCTGGCAGTTACCGAACGGGACGAGCTAAATATTGTTGCCTCCTTTATTGCTAAATCTTTTGGCGTAAAAACTACAATAGCCAGGGTAAGAAGTCCTGAATTTGTGGATATAGACCAAGAGACCACCAAAAAGTCTTTAGGCATAGATATGATAATAAACCCTGAAAGAGTAGCAGCTCACCAAATAGCAAAGCTGGTGGACTTTCCCGACGCTTTAAATGTGGAATACTACCATAATGGGCGGGTACTGTTACTGGAATTTAGGGTTACGGAAACAACTTTGGCCGCTGGTAAAAGGCTAAAGGATATAAAAACCAATCATTCTTATTTAATCGTTGGCATCATTCGGGATGGTAAAATGATTATACCAGGGGGGGAAGAGCTAATCTTAGTTGGTGATTTCCTTTTTCTGATAACTACATTGGAACATATGAATGACGTCAAGCTGATTTTTGGTCAAGAGAGGCGCAAAGCTAAAAATTGCATGATTGTCGGTGGCGACACGATCAGCTATTATTTGGCTATGGAATTAGAAAAAAAAGGCTTAAATATAAAAATATTTGAAGAAGATTTTGACCAATGTAAGGAATTAGCTGATAAGTTGGATCGGTCTTTGGTTATTAACGGTGACGCCACTGATATTCAGCTTTTACGAGATGAGAATGTGGAGGAATCCGATATTTTTGTAGCTGTTACTGAGGACGACCATTTTAATGTTTTAAGCGCAATTTTAGCCAAGCAGTTAGGCGCCGGCAGAACTATAACACAGCTGCGTATGTCCGATTATATACCATTAGTAGAAAAGATAGGAATTGACCAAAATATTAGCCCCAGGCTGTTGGCTGCTGGAGCTATTCTAAAATATGTCCGCATGAGTAATATCGTTTCCGTCACCCTAATTGGAGATGCCAGCGCCCATGTTATGGAACTTATTGCGCCAGAAAAGGCTGAGCATCTCAATGTGCCGCTTATGGATCTACATTTCCCCGAAAACGCCATTTTAGGTACGATAGTCAGGGGGGAAAGCGTTATTATTCCCAAAGGTAGCGACGTGATAAAAGCAGGGGATCACTTAATAATCTTTGCTTTACCTGAAGCCAGCCTGGAGGCTGAAAAATTCTTTAAAGAAAAAAAGAGATAATCATGATAAGATTTGGCACAGTAATAAATAACATTGGTAAATTAATTCTGCTAGTGGATTTTACCTTATTTTTACCTCTACTGGTTTCTCTTTTTAGCGGTAAGACTAATACTTTAGATTTTCTTTATACAATTATCATAACATCAATAGTAGGGGGGCTATGCGTTGTTTTCGCCAAGCCCCAGGGGAATATTCGAGCTAAAGAAAGTTACCTCATAGTTACAGTGGGCTGGATTTTAGTTTCTATTCTAGGCTCCTTGCCCTATGCCTTTGCCGGCGTTTTTCCTGATTACAGCTCCGCTTTTTTTGAAACTATGTCCGGTTTTACCACCACTGGTTCAACGGCTTTTACAGATGTGGAGGTCCTGTCTCAAGAGATACTTTTGTGGCGCTCCATGACACAATGGCTGGGCGGTTTAGGGGTTGTTGTTCTCTTTGTGGCTATTCTTTCCCAGGTGAGCACTGGCGGTCAGTCAATGTTGCGGGCGGAGCTTTCCGGTCCCTACCAAGAAAAGCTTACCAGTCATATTAAAGACTCCGCTATGATTCTCTGGAAAATATATAGCATACTGACTATTATTCTCATCTTGCTCTTGCTTTTAGGTGGCATGAGTCTTTTTGATGCTGTCTGCCATAGCTTTAGCACCATGGCCACTGGCGGCTTTTCCACTCGTAATGCCAGTGTAGCTGCTTTTAACAGCCCGTATATAGAATGGGTTATAACTATTTTTATGTTTTTAGCTGGCGTTAGCTATCCTCTATACTACAAAGCTGTGGTAAACCGTTCCCTTAAACAGATTTTTAAAAATGAAGAATTTCGCCTTTATGTTTGTATTACAGTTTTAGCCTCACTGTTTATTTTTATTAACTTAGTTTTATATTGGGACGGTACCACCTCGGAAAAGCTAAGACACGCCTTTTTTAATCTGCTTTCCATGCTGACTACCACTGGTTTTGCTTCAGATAATTTTGATGTTTGGCCAGCGGCCTCCCACGTCTTGCTGATGTGTATAATGATGATTGGGGCTTGTTATTCTTCAACTTCCGGCTCAATAAAAATGGGTACCTATCTTTTAAGCTATAAAACATTGAGAGTACAGATGTTTAGACTATTGCACCCCAGGGCTTTAGTGGAAATAAAGGTCAATAATAAGGTGGTGCCTGAACGTACAGCTCTAAAGGTGAATCAGTTTTTTATTCTATTTTTTGTAGTTATGTTTTTGGGAGCAATTTCTCTGAGCATGACGGGCCTTACCTTTGCGGAAGCCTTTACCGGTTCTATGACGGCTATTACCAACTCCGGCCCCGCTATGGGGCGCTTAGGAGCTTCCGGTAATTTTTCGGAAGTTACCGCTGCCGGTAAATGGATAATGAGCTTTTTAATGCTGGGCGGACGCTTGGAGCTGTATACGGTTTTGGTTATTTTTACACGCGATTTTTGGCGGCAATGAGGGACTATAAATGAGTAATAAACAATGTAATGAAATATTAATAGACATAATTTCCGATATGACCTCGGTTCCCAATATCCTTTTAGATTATTATCCTGAATTTGGCTTAACAGAGGCTGAAGTTATTTTTCTCATCGAAATTTTGCGCTCTAAATCCCAATGCTCAGATTTAACTATTAAGGAAATAGCCAACAACAGCCATTATTCCTCAAGAGAATTTTCCCAGCTTTTAACTGCTTTGGTGGATAAGGGCTTTCTGGCCTTTAATAAAGATAGTGAATTAAGTCTGAACGCTTTTTTTGAAAAAATGCGGGAAGCTTGGGGCTGGAAAAAAGCCCGTATTAAAATAAAAGAGCAGGACCGGGCCAAGGAAAACGAATTTGATGCGGAATTTTCCGCCATTTACCTTAAATTTCAGGAAGAAATGGGTCGTCCTTTATCGTCTATAGAGGGAGAGCAAATCAAAGACTGGTTTGTTGCCTTGGGTATGAATGGGGAAATGATCTATGAAGCGTTAAAAAAAGCTGTTTTGTTAGATAAACGAAATTTTCAGTATATCAATAAAATTCTTTTGGATTGGCAGGCCAAAAGCTACCATAGCGTACAGGACGTCTGTCAAGGAGAACAGGGCAAACAGCAAAAGGCAGATAAGAAGAAAAAAACAGGCAAAAAATACCGAGATGACCAAAAGGGCGATATTTTTGATGACGATATGTTTGAGGTGAACTGATATGGAAAAAGTCAGTGATATTATAAATAGGTTAGACTCACCTAAGGCCGGAGCCGAACCCCAGTTTAAATGCGCCCTTTGTGAAGATGTGGGCTATATTATCCAGGGTGATAAGGTTAAAGAATGCTCTTGCCGCAAAGTTTCTGAATTGGCGAGAAAGAGGAAAAATGCGGGCATAACGCCTCATTTGGCCAAAATGCAATTTGCGGATTTTGACTATTCTTTCTACACCACTGAACAGAGAGGCAAGAACCGTTCAACCTATAGGGACAACGCACGTTTAACCGTAGCGGCAGCACAAAGGTTTTCTGAGTCAATCAAAAAAGGGGAACCTACAGAAGGTATGCTGCTAATGGGTAGTGTTGGTTGCGGCAAAACTTATTTAGCCGCCTCGATTGCCAACGACTTGGTAGAGCATGATGTAGATGTAAAATTTGTAGTGGTGCCGGATTTTTTAGATGAATTACGTTACACCTTCACTGATACTACCGCGGCTAAAGAACTGGAATTGATGGAACAGGTAAAATCAGTCTCTGTTTTAATTTTAGATGATTTAGGGGCTCATAATTATACTGATTGGTCGATTAAAACCTTATTTTCCATTATTAATTATCGGGTTAATTACGAATTGCCCATGGTAGTGACAACCAACCTCTCTGTGGAGGAAATAGAAGATTTAATTGGCTCCAGAATTTATTCGCGTTTAGTTGAGTCCTGCGGTCTTTACCAGATGCGTTGCAGCTATGACATTCGAGCAGCTATGCGTAAGCGGGGCAATAGTTTAAATAAACAAAAGTAGGCGTTAAGATGAAAATAAAATTGGCCCTTATACAAGGTAATATTGCTTTGGGTGATGTTACTGCTAATGAAAAAAAATTCCAGGAACTTATGAGCCGGAGTTTAGAGGATAATGTAGATTTTATTGTTTTACCGGAACTTTGGAATAGCGGCTATGACTTAAATAATATTCAGGAGTTAGCCCAAAAAGAAAAGGGTTCCAGTATGTCTTTGCTGAAAGAGTTTGCTGCCCAGCATAGCGTAAATATTGTCGGCGGCAGCGTAGCAGAACGCCAAGCTGGTAAGTACTACAATATGTCACCATTAATAAACCGTCGGGGCAGAATTACGGAAAAATACCGAAAAGCTCATCTTTTCCCCCTGGTGCTAGAAGAAAATAAATACTTTACTGCTGGGGATAAATGGGGGCTGGCTGAGGCGGACGATATACCGATAGGTCTTATGCTCTGTTATGATTTGCGATTTCCCGAATTTTGCCGTAACCTGGTACTCCGCGGTGCGGAAATAATCTTTGTACCAGCAGAGTGGCCCCGGGAAAGGATGAAACATTGGCGGTCCTTATTAATTAGCCGGGCCATTGAAAACCAAGTTTTCCTGGTAGGCGTGAATAGGGTAGGGAGCGATGATTCGTCTAGCTATGGCGGCGGTTCTTTGGTGGTCGACCCCTATGGCAATATTTTAGCCGAGGGCGGTGAAGACGAAGAGGTGATTATCGCTGAGATAGAGTTGGATTTAATTACAGAATTCAGAAAAAGAATACCAGCTTTAGGCGATAGAATGAACATACTTGACGAAATTGATAATAGTTATATGTAAGCAAGTTAATATAAAAGCGGCGCTGCATTTGATGAACCACCATATTGAAGTTTCGGGAGCGAACTGATTTAACGGCTGGCAAACAAAAAGCGACAAAAGACGGGAAAGAGGTCACAGCTTCTTTCCCGTCTTTTCCTATACACTTATGAGACGATAAAGTGGCATTTTGCCAACTTTTAGGATTCGTATATTACCACTATTTCTCTGCTCTTAATACCGTATAGAGAGATGATTTTCCTCCTAAATATCCATGGTGACAAAGAGGGAGGTGATATACCTTTTTCGATGGTAGCAATATAAATTACTTGTCCTATTCCCGCATTTGCAAAACGGTATAAATCAAGCACTTTTCAGCCTCTTTGGCGTAATGTTGTGTCCCTAATATTTTGTGGACCCAAGCGGTTTATCTGGTTACATTATTTTGATTATGCAAAAGCAAAGGCGAAAAGAACCTTCAAGATTAACTTGAATATAAAGCCATAAATATACGACGTTTTTAAATATAATAAAAAGGCCGCTGATCATTGATTGCTCACAGGTTAAGCGGCTCTACCTCCTTGAATACTGTTATATCCAGTTACTTGGCGCTGATTAGCGTTTCCGTTTGCACTTTGGACAAAATAGAAGGAGGTTTTTAAGTCCCGCATATACCGGAAGTTTTACTGTCACAGATATGGTAGTATCCATTCATACCATTGTTCATAATTACAATAGGTTAATTTTTCTTTTTGTTCTTCCAAACATTATACAAAATGTCCTTTAGTACAAGAAAAGTATCAAGTTCGTTATATTGATATTCCTGCCCCAATTCTTTTAGCATTGTCTCCAATCCTCGAGCAAAATAGGGAATGTTCACTTCGCTTTGGTATTTGATGAGAATGGGGTATTTTCCCCCCCAAGCATTAGTCCAGTCAATTTTCTCTTCTTTTTTTTCATCAGTATTATCAATAATATTTTGGATTTCTTGGAGATTAACATCAAAAATTATGAGTTCGTCTAATGACATATGATATAAAGCTGACATTTTCTTTGCTTGGCGTATATCTGGGATTGTTTCATCGGTTTCCCATTTTGAGACCGTTTGTCTACTCACACCCAATTTCTCTGCTACTTCTTCCTGTGATAAGCCACTTCTCTTTCTCGCATGAAACAAACTGTTGCCCAAATTCATATTTTCTTTCCTCCTATTTGTATTGTAATTATATTATAGTGCTTTGTCAGGAAAACTTCTACCAATTATATCAACTATAATTG
>DXZC01000042.1 GCA_019415505.1 Peptococcaceae bacterium
TTCAATGGTATTATATACGATTAAAATTAGCTGCTTCGATAAGGATTAGTTAATTTTTTTATTATCATGGAACATCTTGCAAATTTCGACAAAATATAGTATATTTTGACTATAATAAAGATATGTGCCAATCCTCAAGAGGAATTTAATATATTTGGGATGACGATTTTCTCGTATCTTCAATGGGGTAAGTTTTATTTTGTCATAAAAATACTGTAAATCCAAGGGTGTACAGTACTTTTTTGTAAAGTTTAAATCAAAACATAAGTAAAGGAAAAAACAATGAAAAAAGTATCTTTAATGGTTCTGGCAGTGGCTCTGGTGTTCAGCCTTTTTGCCACGCCTCTAAGGGCAGCAGGGGAATTTAACGATGTAAAGGGGAATCAGTGGTTTGCTCCCTACGTCTATGACCTGGCGGACCGGGGAATCTTAAATGGCAAGGGCAACGGCAAATTTGAACCTGAGGGCAATGTCACCAGGGCCGAGTTCGCTAAAATTTTGGCTTACGCCTCTAAGGATGAATTAAAGCAGTATGAAGGGGATTCCCCCTTTGCCGATTGCGGCAGCCACTGGTCTAAAACAAATATTAATTGGGCCTATGCCAACGGTATAGTGAAGGGTAAATCGGAAACCACATTTGCCCCCAATGCGGAGATTACCCGCGAGGAAATGGCCACAATGATTTACCGCTACGCGGATTACAAAGATCTTGCCCTGCCCAAAAAGGCGGATAAGATTACTTTTAAGGACGCTGATAAAATTGGCTCCTGGGCCAAGGAGGCAGTGGCAGCTATGCAACAGGCCAATATTATCGGCGGTTATCCCGATGGCACGTTCCTGCCCAAAAATCAGGCCAGCCGGGCAGAGGCCGCTAAAATGATATCCGTATTTTTAAAGGAAGCCACGGCCAAGGGAGTTACAGAGGAAACATATCAGGATTTTATGGACAAGGATGTGAAGGACTTTGAAGCTGACCGGGTTTTGAACTTTGACGCAAGCTTGGCGGATAACTTCGCCGTGGTCCAAGACGATGTAGAGCTGGTGCAGGATAATGCAAAAATCAACCAGGTCACTGCCGCCAATGAGGAAAAAGGTGTTTATGTTTTTAGCAATATTGACCACAGGATGAAGAATCTGAAACCAGGGGATAAACTTATGATAGCCGGGGATGATTACGAGGAATGCGTCTCCCTGGTGGTGGATAATATCGAATTCAGCGGCGCCAAGGCGATAATTACCAGCCAAGGCGGTGAGATTGAGGATTTCTTTGATTATATCCAGTTGGATATGGAAATTCCCGTGTCCCAAGAGTATCTTGACACCTCCAACCTGCCGGCGGGAGTTACCCTGGAAAGCGTTTCTAGCGGCAGCGCTGGCCTTGCCGACGTAAATTTTGGTAAAGAGTTTTCCCAGAATTTCAAGTTCGGTATGAATTTCCAGATTGGCGGGGTCAAAGCCGCCGGGAGCACAAACTTGAAGCTCACGGTGGACGCGACTGTTAATTGGGACCCAGAGCTTTTTGGCAAGGATTATCTGGAATGCGATATGAAGGCCACGGTGGAAAATTCCAATGACTTGTCCCTGGAGCTGACGGAAGCGGCTATTGCGAATAACTTCATAGAGATTCCCTTGGGCAGTTTGGACATACCCTTGGGCGCTACAGGGCTATTTATTAACGGGGACTTAAATTTTATCATTGACTTTGACGGTTCTTTAAAGGCGGAAATTGAAACCGCCACCACAAAGACTACGGGGTTTACTTACAACACCAAGGCGGGGTTTAATAAAATCGATGAAATGACCACCGATAATTTAAAAACCGTGCTCCAGGCGGAAGGCAAGGTCAGCGGCGGCGTTGAAGCGGGTCTGACCCTTTCCCTGGCAAAGGTGGTGGAGGCCAAAGTTTTCGGGGAATCGGGTATTGAGGCCAAGGCTACCGCTGATATGGCAGGAGGCGAACGTCACACCTGCTTTCTCTGTTTCGACGGCAAGCTCTACAAATACTCTAAGTGTAAATTTAAAGTTAAGACTGGCGCTGGCAAGCTGGCAGTAACACCGGTGGACACGGAAATAGAGCGCTGGGAGGATAAAATCAACGATTTCTATTGCTCCAAAGACACTGAAAGCGGCAGCTTCAGCTTTGGCTGGGGGAACTGCCCCAACCGCGACGGCGGCGGTGGCGGTGAAGGCGGCGGCGCTATCGTTGATTCCGGTACCTGCGGCGAGAACCTCACCTGGACCTTGGACGAGAACGGTACTCTCAACATTGCCGGTACCGGCGCAATGTATGATTATGACTGGGCAGAGGCCCCATGGTATTTTCAATTTCGTACCATTTATAAAGTCATAATAAACAACAGCGTCACTACCATAGGAGATGCTGCGTTTTTTGGGTGTACTTTATTAACCTCAGTGACAATTCCCGACAGTGTTAAAACCATAGGAAATTCCGCATTTAATCGTTGTGAGTCCATGACCTCAGTGACGATTCCCAACAGCGTCACTACCATAGGAAACTCTGCGTTTGATTATTGCCATTCCTTGACCTCGGTAACGATTCCCAACAGCGTCATTAGCATAGGAGATGCTGCGTTTTATGATTGTAAGTCCTTAACTTCGGTGACGATTCCTGACAGCGTCACTACCATAGGAGATACTGCGTTTACTCATTGTGAGTCCTTGACCTCGGTGACGATTCCTGACAGCGTCACTACTATAGGAGACGCTGCATTTTCTTATTGTCATTTCTTAGCATCTGTGACGATATCTGACAGTGTAAAAACAATAGGACATAATACGTTTTCTCATTGTTATTTCTTGACATCTGTGACGATTCCTGACAGTGTAATTGACATAGGAGATTGGGCGTTTAGTGATTGCGCTTCCTTGGCATCTTTGACGATTGGAAACAGCGTTAAAACCATAGGTACTTCTGCATTTTATGGTTGTGAATCCTTGACCTCGGTGACGATTCCTGACAGCGTAATTGACATGGGAGATTGGGCGTTTGTTGGTTGTTATTCCTTGACTACGGTAAAAATTGGAAACAGCCTCACAGCCATAGGGAATTACACATTTTATGTGTGTGGTTCCTTGACCTCCGTAACGATTGGAAACAGTGTCAAAACCATAGGAGAAAATGCGTTTGGAAGTTGTGGTTCCTTGGTTTCTGTGACGATTCCTAAAAGCGTCACCTCCATGGAAAATTCTGCGTTTGATTACTGTGATTCTTTGACCTCAATTACCGTAAATGAGTCTAATCCCAATTATTCTAGCTTTGGCGGCGTTCTCTTAAACAAAAGCCAAAAAAAACTTATCAAGTATCCCGGCGGAAAACAGGGAGCCTATACCATTCCCGACAGCGTTACCACCATAGGAAATTCTGCATTTTCTAATTGTAATTCTTTGACTGCTGTGGCGGTTTCTGATAACGTCACTACCATAGAAAATAATGCGTTTTCTTATTGTCATTCCTTGACCTCGGTGACGATTGGAAACAGCGTCGCAACCATAGGAAATTCCGCGTTTTTGGGATGTGACTCATTAACCTCGGTGACGATTCCCAACGGCGTCGTAACCATTGAAGGTGCTGCATTTTCCAGTTGTGGTTCCTTGACCTCGGTGACGATTGGAAACAGTGTTACTACCATAGGAAACGCTGCATTTTTCAATTGTCATTCCTTGGCCTCGGTGACGATTCCCGACAGCGTCACCACCATAGGAGATTATGCATTTTATGATTGTCGTTCCTTGGCCTCGGTGACGATTCCCAATAGCGTTACAACCATAGGAGATTCTGCGTTTTCTAAATGTACTTTATTTACCTCAGTGACGATTCCTGATAGTGTCACTACCATAGGAGATTCTGCGTTTTATTATTGCCATTCCTTGACTTCGGTGACGATTCCTGATAGCGTCACTACCATAGGAGATTCTGCGTTTTCTGGTTGTAAATCTTTGACCTCGGTGACGATTCCCGATAGCATCACAACCATAGGAAATAGTATGTTTAGTAATTGTGAATCTCTGACTTCAGTGACAATTCCCGACAACGTCACCACCATAGGAAAGTATGCATTTTTACGATGTAAATCCTTGACCTCGGTGACGGTTCCTGACAGTGTCACTACTATAGGATATTCTGCGTTTGATTACTGTGATTCTTTGAGCGATGTTTACTATAAAGGCAACGAAGATGACAAGGCGAAGATCGATATTGAGCGGGACAACGGATACCTTATTAACGCTACCTGGCATTACAACAGTTAAGGGGGCAAGACTGAGAGACTCCACAGTTAAGCCTTTTTGGGTCAAACAACTAATAAGGGGGGAAGCTTAAAGCTTCCCCCCTTTACTTATGCTAAAGAGTCAAAGAAAAACAGAGCGCTTAAAAAAGTCAACAGATTGCCCGGTTATTCTGGGAGCAAGTTCCTCCCATAGGCTAGGGACTTTTTAATTTTGCCTTGTTGGCCCCGGTCAAAGCTAGGGAGAAAACGGAAGTGGTTTAGTTAACAGAGCAAAAATTTGCCTTGGCTTGACAGGGTTTATCCCTGAGGGGAAATAATGCTACAGCTCCTTTACCAGGGCTAAGTAAGGGAAACTTGCAAAAAACGGAATTTTAGGCTAAAATAAAAGTGTATTGGCAAAAATAGGTAAGTAAATTTTTGAGATAAAAATTAAACAGAAAAGAGGAAACTGCGATGAATATTTCTTCTTGCCCACTAAAAAAAGTTATTTATTTAACCCTAGCCTTAGCTTTGATTTTCGCGGCCTTAGGCGCTGGCCAAGTCCGTGCCTTAGCCGCCGCTAACGACGGTGAGCTAGAGCCGGACTACAGCGCAATGGCGCCGAAAATCGCCAACAGCGATACCGCGATTTCCCACAAGGGTATTGACTATTACCTGGACAACCAGGGACAGGTGAGGGCCAGAGAGGCAATCACTGGAGAAGAGAAAATCCTGACGGATTGCCAGGGTACGGCCTTGGCCCTATACAACCAGGCCCTTTATGTGGCAACCCCTGAAGGCGGCGACACCATGATAGGCCGCCTTGACCTCAACACCGGCAGCCTCAGCCCCATCGCCTCAATTAACGGGGCGATTGAGGGCTTTGCCATCAAGGACGGGGCCATTTACTACCTCCGTGATGAGGCTATTTGGCAAGGGGAGGAAAAAATAGTCGCCTTGGCGGGGCTCAATAAATTTGAGCTGAAGATAAACGGTGATATCGGTTTATTTACGGACCGGGAATACTTTATTTACCAGGCAGCCACCGGTGAACTAACCCTGGCGGCTACCACCCAAAACCAGGGTATGGCCTCTCTAAGCGCCACCAAATTTTCGCCGCGGCTGACCGCCCCGGATACCACCAACGCCTATTATTACAGCAGTAAAAATATATTTTACGCTTCCGGCTATGGTATGCCCAACTGCACCGCTTACGCCTATGGCCGAGCCTACGAAATATTGGGCAAGGCTCCGGCCCTTTGCACCGGCAATGCCGGCAAATGGTACGATTTTAATATTAACAACCGCAACTATCCCTACGGACAAAGCCCTAAGCTAGGGGCCATTGCGGTTTGGGCCAATGACAGCAGTCACAATCGGGGCCATGTGGCTGTGGTGGAAAAAATCAACGCCAACGGCACAGTTACCATTTCCGAATCACACTATGGCGGCGCTAACTTTTTAACGAAAACCGGAAACCCCGCCAGTCTTTACAGCAACAAGCATTTTCTGGGTTATATTTACATTCTGGCTGACGGAGTTACCAGCGAAACAGTGGCAACCCCGGTTATCAGCTCCCAGAATACCAGCGGCGGCAAAACTATCACCATTACCTGTGCTACCTCAGGGGCTACCATCTACTACACTACCGACGGTTCCACCCCTACCACCTCGTCGCGGAAATATACCGGCTCCTTTAAGATAACCGCCACCACCACAGTTAAGGCTATTGCCGTTAAATCCGGCTATACTAACAGCTATTACGCGGGGGAAACCTTTACGATTTCCTCCACAGCTACCCCCACTGCCAGCCTGGCCTCTAACACGGTAATCGCCAAGGATTCCCAGGTAAAACTAACTTCAGCCACGGCGGGAGCCACCATTTACTATACCACCAACGGCGATGTGCCTACCACCTCAGCCAAAAAATACAGCAGCGGTATTGACGTTGGCCACTCTATGATAATTAGGGCCATGGCTATTGGCCCCGGCGGCTCCCAGAGCGCGGTGGCGGATTTTCAATATACGGTTTGGGATAACATCTATAAAGATGTAAAGGATAACGACTGGTATTTCAGCGACTTGGCCCAGGCTCAGGAAAATAAATATATTAAAGGCACCAGCGCTGACACCTTTGCCCCCAATGAAAAGACCACCAGGGCCATGTTTGTCACCATACTTTCCCGCCTCATAGAGGTTAACGACACGGCTAACTATGAGTTGACATTTAGCGACGTGCCCTACGATACCTGGTATTCCGGGGCTATTGCCTGGGCTGAAGCCCATGGCATAGTCAATGGCGTAGGTAATAACAAATTCGCGCCGCATAACTATATCACCAGGGAACAGGCCTGCGTTATTATGGTGAACTTTGCTGACGCTTTCGGCGTTACCCTGCCTAGCGACGCCTCTACCTCCTCATTTAATGACAAAAATAAGGTTAGCGGCTATGCCCAGGACGCTGTGGCCACGGCCCAAAAGGCCGGCCTGGTCAACGGCCGCCCTAACGGTAACTTTGACCCCCAGGGTACTGCCACCAGAGCGGAAATAACCTCTATTATTATGCGTATGGACAGATTATATATGGATTGAAAACTATGATATTAAACACGGAAAGATTGCTTTTACGGCCTCTGACTATGGCGGATACCGCTGATATTTACGCCTATGCCTCCCATGAGGAGGTGGGCCCTAACGCCGGGTGGCAGCCCCACGCCAACCTGGCGGAAACCCAAAAAATAATGTTGTCTGTATTCCTGCCTCAAGAGCATGTTTTCGGCCTGGCACTGCCGGAGCAGGATAAAGTAATTGGCACTATCGGCTTGTTGGAGGACCCCAAACGCCAATACCAGGGCGCGAGGATGCTGGGATATTCCCTAGGGCGGGATTATTGGGGGTTGGGCCTGATGACCGAGGCAGCCCAAAGGATTATTGCCTATGGCTTTGACAACCTGCAATTAAAGCTGATATCAGCCTATTGTTATCCTCATAACCAGCGTTCCCGCCGGGTTTTGCGCAAGTGCGGCTTTACCTATGAGGGCAGCTTGCGCCTTTGTGAGGAGCTATATAACGGCGAAGTATACGACAATGACTGTTATATATTGATAAACCCAAGCTTATAAAGGATAAAGTTTGTAAACCTTAACCTGCGAATTATGAAGTATTGTAAACCATTTTCCATTTAATGGTTTACAATACTTTTCTTTTATGCTATAATCAATAAAAATTAGCCAGGAGGAAAAGCATGTCCCTGCAAGATGATATTTTAACAATTTTAGAAAATAACCGGGGCCAGGCGGTTTCCGGTCAGGAAATTGCCGACCAGTTACAGGTAACCAGGGCGGCGGTGTGGAAGGGCGTCAAGGCTCTGCAAAACCAAGGCTGCGCTATCAGCGCCGCCACCCACAAGGGCTATCTTTTGGCGGAGCACAGCGATATGATTACCAGCCCAGGCATAACAAAACTTCTAGGCGAGGAAGGGGCCGACAACAACCTGATTATTCTGGACTCCACCGATTCCACCAATACCCAGGCTAAAGCCTTGGCCCTGGGGGGAGCCCCCCACAAGAGCATTGTTATTGCCAGGGAGCAAAAGGCGGGCCGGGGCAGACAGGGACGGTCCTTTTACTCCAGCCGGGATAAAGGCATTTATATGAGTCTGATTCTCCGACCCTCCGGCACCCTCACCCAAGCCCAGCTCTTTACCATAGCTGCCGCAGTAGCGGTCTGTCGGGCCATTGAAAACCTCACCCCCGCTAAACCGGAGATTAAATGGGTCAATGATATTTTTTGCCAAGGTAAAAAGGTGGGCGGCATTCTCACAGAGGCCATGGGAGACTTTGAAAGCAATAGCGTGGAGGCGATAATTCTGGGCATTGGCCTCAATTTAGCCATTAGGCCGGAGGATTTCCCCCCGGAATTGAGGCCCATAGCAACGTCGCTATTTCCCCAGGGAGTAACTAAAAACCAGCTTATCGCCGCAATACTAACGGAATTCTACCATTATAGCGCTAACTTAACCTCACCCCAGCTTCTGGCGGCTTACAAGGAGCGTTCCATGGTGCTGGGACGCACCATAAATTATCCCGACAAAGGGGGGCAACGCCAGGGGCGAGCAGTGGATATTAACCAACAGGGCAACCTGATTGTCCAAACCGACCAGGGGCTTGTAACCCTGTACGGCGGAGAAATTTCTTTAAGGAGCAGCAGCTTATTATGACAAAATACAACTGGCAACAGCAAAAACTGCCGAAAATGGCCAACTGCGCCCTATTTACCGCCCTCATTGCCGTGGGCGCTTTTATCAAAATACCGGTCCTCTACTTTGATTACTTTACCCTCCAGTTCTTCTTTGTGCTTCTCAGCGGCATGGTGTTAGGCTCCCGGCTGGGGGCTTTATCCGTCCTGATTTATGTGGCCCTGGGCCTGGTGGGATTGCCTATTTTCGCCGCCGGCGGCGGCCTTGGCTATGTGGTGCGGCCCAGCTTCGGTTTTTTACTAGCCTTTATCCCCGCGGCCTGGGCAGTAGGGCTAATGTGCGAAAAGCTGAAGAATAAAGCTTGGCGCCATTACTTGGCAGCCGCTCTTAGCGGCTTTCTGATAACTTACGCTATTGGCTTGCTGTATAAATACTTTATCCTCAACTTTTATACCGGCGATATTATTCCCTTTTGGCTGGTAGCAGCCTCGGCCTTGCCCCTGGATATACCCGGCGATTTAATCCTCTGCCTGGCCGCCGCCTTAGTGGGCCAGCGTTTGGAAAAACTAAAGGTAGGTGCGATCAATCATGTCAGAACTAATCAATAAATTAACCAACCAGGTTTTAGAGGGCCAAGGCGTCAATAAAACAGAGGCCCTGGCCCTCTGGGGGGAGGATTTAGCGGAACTTACCGCCGCCGCCGACCTAATACGGCGGCAGAGGTGCGGCCAAAAATTTGACCTCTGCGCTATTCTCAACGGTAAAAGCGGCCGCTGCTCTCAAGACTGCCGCTACTGCGCCCAGTCAAGCCATTACCCCACGGCAATTCAGGAATACCCGCTCCTAGCAACTGAGGTCATCTTAGCTGACGCCCAAAAACGGGCTGCGGAAGGTATTAAACGCTACGCCATAGTCACCTCAGGCCCGCGCCTCAGCCGCCGGGAACTGGCAAAGCTCTGCCAAAGCTACCGAGAGCTCCACTCCCAAACAGGGCTGCTGCTCTGCGCCTCTTTGGGGCTGCTGGAGTACGAGGATTTCCGCCTCCTGCGGGAAGCCGGGGTGAGCCGTTACCATAATAATTTGGAAACATCCCGTAATTTTTTCCCCCAGATTTGCACTACCCACACTTATGCGGCAAAAATCGCAGCCATTAAAGCGGCTCAAAAAGCGGGCCTCACCGTATGCAGCGGCGGTATTATCGGCCTGGGGGAAACGGCGGCGGACCGCATTGACCTGGCCCTTACCTTAGCTGAACTGGGGATAAAATCCGTACCCCTCAACATTCTCAACCCCATAAAGGGCACGCCTTTAGAGAACGCCGCACCCCTCAGCTATGAAGAAATCCGCCGCACAGTGGCGGTATTCCGCTTTGTGCTGCCAGACGCCGCCCTGCGCCTGGCCGGGGGACGGAGCCAGCTAAAGGACCAAGGCCAAGCCCTTTGGCAAGGCGGCGCTAATGCCGCCATTTCCGGGGATATGTTAACCACTGGGGGAATCGACACGGCCAGCGACCTAAAGGTATTAACCAAACTCGGCTTTGAGGTGGCGGCTTATGACTAAGGGCGTTTATATTATTGGCACAGATACGGAAGTAGGCAAAACCTATATAACTGCCCTGATAATTCAGGCCCTCAGGGGACAGGGCCTGGACGCGGGTTATTTTAAGGCCGCCCTCAGCGGCGATAACCAGGGGGTAAACGACGCTAGATATGTCCTCAACGCCTGCGGCCTGGGGGAAAAAGCGGCGGAATGTGTACCCTACATCTATCAAACCCCTGTTTCGCCCCATTTAGCCGCTAAGCTGGAGGGAGTAACCCCGGAGATAGAGACAATTAAAGCTACCTTTCGCCAGGTGGCGGCCAGCCACGACTATCTAGTGGCCGAGGGTAGCGGCGGTATAATCTGCCCCCTGAGCTATGACGCTGGCCAGAAGATTATGCTCACGGATATTATCAAGCTTACCGGCTTTCCCGTGGTCATAGTGGCCCCCTGCCGGGTGGGTACTATTAACGCCGCCCTATTAACCGCCAGTTACGCCCAAAACCAGGGCCTGGAGGTGGCGGGATTTATACTCAACCGCTATGAGCCGGCAAGCTTAGTACACCAGGATAACGCTTATATGCTGGAAAACCTCAGCCAACTGCCCATCATAGCCCGGGTGCAGCAGGGTGACGGCCACATTAGCTTGTCTGAGCTTTGGCCCGGCAAATAAAGGGCCGCTAGCTTAAAGAGGGGGTTTTGGTTATGAGCTGGATAGTACCCCGCAACTTTGGGGCTTATCACTTTCTAGCTTCGGGGTTTATCACTTTCTAGGATATGGCAAAATTTGTTGCGCTGAACTTTTTACAGCAGAACGACAAAAAAGAGGAGTTATTTACATAACTCCTCTTTTTTTATACTCCAGGTTCAGGGGAAGAACAGGGCAATCAGGTCGCCACTGTTGCCCGTGCTACCGCTTTCCCCCATTGCCCAGGCTTAGTCTTACCAGGAGGCGGCGCACCTAGGATTACCCTAAAATAAGGGCTCCTCCTTGAGTTTAATATCCTCCATAATTTCATAGAGGTCAGCGGCGTGTTCCGCCCGCACGGTTTCTTTAACCGCCGCCACCTTAACGGTAAGCCGGCGGTTGCCTAGGGCGATTTTCAGCACATCACCCACGTTAACATCATGGCCGGCCTTGGCGGGGCGGCCGTTTACTTCAATGCGCCCAGCCTCGCAAACCTCCTTAGCCACAGTGCGGCGTTTGATTAGGCGGCTCACCTTTAAATATTTATCTAATCTCATTCACTTTGCTCCTTTTTAACTTTTTCCCAATATTTATCCATTTCCTCCAGGGACAGGGCTTCTATATCCTCCTGGTCGGCGTTGATTTTATCCTCCATGGCATAAAAACGAGTGATGAATTTTTCGTTAGCTTCCCGCAAGGCCTCCTCAGCGTCAATGTGATGAAAACGGCTCCAATTCACAACGGCAAACAATAAATCCCCCATTTCCTCTTGGGGATTGCCCCGGCCTTGCAAAGCCTCGCTAAACTCGTCCAATTCCTCTAAGACCTTGGCCTTAACCTCGGCGCTTTGCTCCCAATCGAACCCGACCTCCGCTGCCTTCTTTTGTATTTTTTGGGCCCGATACAGGGCGGGAAATTCCTTGGGCAAGTCCAACCGCCGCTCCTTTTTACCCTGGGCCACTTTTTCCGCGGCCTTTATTTCCGCCCAACGATCCAAGACCTGGTCTGAGGTATCGCATTGGTCGGAACCGAAAACATGGGGATGCCGCCGCACCATTTTAGCGCTTACGCCGTCGGCCACGTCGGCAAAGGTAAAGCGGTCCCCTTCAGCGCCGAGTTGGGCGTGAAAGACTACCTGTAAAAGCAAATCCCCCAATTCCTCCACCAATAAATCGTCGTTACCCTGGTCAATGGCGTCTATTACCTCGTAAGCCTCCTCAATGAGGTATTTACGCAGGGATTTATGGTCCTGCTCCCGGTCCCAGGGGCAGCCGTGGTCGCTTCTTAATTCCGCCATTATCTCTAATAATCTAGTTAAAGCTGCTTGATTTTTATCCGCGTTTTGCTCAGACATTTTATTCCTCTTTTACTCTCAGTTTATTTATGTACCAATAATTTTATTTTATCACTTTTTGCCCGGTTTAGCAAAAAAATTAAAAACTGTCAGAAAAAACCTACACAAGGACAAAGCCCACAACTAAAAGAACAGAAAAAGAATCCATTGACCCTAGCCAGTGGATTCTTCTGTATTTTACAAGCTACCGGCTTTACTTAGCCAGAAGAGCGCGCTGCATGGCTTTAACCCCAGCGCCAATTTCCACCTCAGCGCCTAACTCAGCCAGGGCCAGCTCCAGGCCGGCCATGACGGCGATTAAATCCATAACCTGTACCGCGCCTAAGTGACCAATGCGGAAGGTGTTAGAGGCAAATTTACCCTGACCGCCGGCAATAACCACATTATACTTTTGCAAAAGCAGGCGGCGCAGCTCACCGGGGTCAATGCCGGGGGGACATTCCACTAAGGTCACAGCCGGCGAGGCTATGTCCTGGGGGACGGGGACTGTGAGCCCCAAGGCTTCCACACCCAAGCGTACCAAATCCCGGTTTTGGTAGTGGCTGGCCACCACCGCGTCTACACCCACTGACTCAAAGTATTTCAAGGCTTCGCGCACCGCATATAATACAGAGATAGCCGGGGTATAGGGGGTCTGGCCTTTTAAGAGCATTTCACTGGCAGCTACCAAATCAAAGTAAAATTTTCTGTTTTTACAAGTTTTCGCTACAGCCATAGCCCGGTCGTTAACCGCCACAAAGGCTAAGCCCGGAGGGGACATAAAAGCCTTTTGCGAACCAGCCACAGCCACGTCTACCCCCCACTCGTCCATGGCAAAGGGGGCGGCGCCTAAGCCGCTGACAGTATCTACAATTAAAAGGGCCGGATGACCCTGCATAGCCTGGCCCACCTCTTTAATGGGGTTGACTACCGCTGTAGAGGTTTCGTTATGCTGGCAGAGGACAGCCTTAATTTCCCCGTTGGCATCCTCAGCTAAGCGGCGGGCAATCACTTGGGGGTCAATGGCATTGCCCCAGCCAAAATCCATAAACTCCACATCAGCATCGAACATTTTGGCTATTTTGCTAAACCGTTCGCCAAAGTTACCAATGGAAGCCACCAACACCTTATCCCCAGGGTTGATAAAATTGGTCACAGCAGCCTCCAGGCCGCCGGTACCGGAAGCCGTTAAGGTCAGGACCTGGCCGGTGGTTTTGAATACTTTTTTAGTTGCTTCCGTCACTTCATCGAGAATTTCTTTAAACTCAGGCCCGCGATGGTTAATCATCGGCGCGGCCATAGAGCGCAACACGTTATTGGGTACGTTGGTAGGACCTGGTAATAAAAAGTATTCCTGTAATTTCATTGGCTTCCTCCCCAAATATCATTTATTATATGATACTCCATTAGCCAAAATCTGACAATAGAAAATATCGCCTTTTTCCCCAAAAATGCAAGATACTACATATTTAAGTATTTACTGCCGCCGCATTGCGGACAATTTTACGTTGCCTTGCTGTTTTTAGCTTTGACTTGGTCTTAATCCAGCTTGCCTTGGGTCTTAGCCTTGACTTAATCTTTATAAAGCTGGCCTTTATGTTTTGGCCTTATTTAGTTATGTTAACTTTAATCTATAGTTTTAAGTTTTCTTAGCTATTCTAACTTTTCTTATTTATTCTATCTCAGTTACTTTATCTTATCTATCTAACTGTGCTCCGTAATTTTAATGTTCCTTGGTTTTTAGCTTTTCTTGGCTCTTTTGACCTTTACGACCTTTTTGCTCTTGCCGTCCTCCGGCTTGACCCAGGGACAATAGCCAATGCGCTTTTCCATATCCGCCCCTAAAATCTTACCGATTACAGCGAAGGTGGGAACCGCGAAGATAATACCGATTAGCCCAAAGAGGCCGCCCCCCACCAGCACCGCCATGAGAACCCAAAGGCCGTCTAAACCCACACGACCGCCCACAATGTGGGGATAGATTATCTTGCTTTCAAATTCCTGTAGCAGGATAATTACAGCCACCAAAATTACGGCCTGTAAGGGGTTTATCACCAAAATAATAAAAGCGCAGGGTATGGTCCCTAAAATAGGGCCGATAATGGGAATCATGTTGGTAACAGCCACGGTTACGGCAATAACCAGGGCATAAGGCATTTGTATGATACTCAGGACAATAAAGGTTATGGTGCCAAGGCAAAGGGAGTCCAGGCATTGGCCGCCTAAAAAGCTCTTAAAGGTTTCATTGGTGACGTTAGCCACATAATAAACCTTTTCATTAAAGCTCTGGGGCAGGTAAGCGCCCATAAAAGCCTTGGTTTTATGGCAAAGGATTTCCTTTTGGGCCAGAATATAAATGGAGAAAATCAGCCCAAAGACAAAGTGGATTATGCCGCCGGTTACGCTAACAGTGAAATCAAAAATGTGGGGCACAGCGTTTGTCAAAGCGGTACCTAACCGCTCCAGAACCTGGGAAGCGTAATTAGCCCAATCGCTCCAAGCCATACCGTCAAAGCCATAATAAATTAAAGCCTTGTTAATAAACTTAGTAAAATCATCCACATATTGGGGCAAGTAGGAGCCTAAGGAAATTATACTTTCCACAAAACGGGGTAGCACCAAAAGAAAGACTAAAGCGAGAATAGCCAGTAAGACCAAAAAAGTGAGGACAATGGATAAGGGCCGGCAAAGCCGGGCCACCACCACATTTTTTTGGGCCAAGGGCCGGAAAATTCCGCGTTCAATGGGTGCTAAGAGGACATTGAGGATAAAGGCAAAAACCAAACCGTAAATTACCGGTTTTAGAACACTAATTACTGTCCCAAAAGCGCCTAAAATAACTTCAAGGTAATATATGGCGGCTATAAGCGCTACTGTAAAGGTTATATAAAACAATATTTGTTTAGATATACCCAGCTCCTGGAATTTTTTCATACACACTCCTCTTTACAACCGAAGCTGCCCCAAAAGCGGCAGCTTCTTAATTTAAGGACCTATTTATTTTTCCGGGGCCATTGAAGCTTCGTCATCATTGACCACAATAGCCATAGCCTTAACGGAATCGTCCCCTTCAACCCGCATAATAGTTACCCCCTGGGTATTGCGGCCGATGACGGGAATTTCCTCGACCTTGGTACGGATAACAATGCCCTCCCGGCTAATGAACATGACCTCTTGGTCAGCGTGGACTACGCGAATAGCTGCCACTAAGCCGGTTTTTGGCGTTACCTTCAGGGTGTAGATACCCTTGCCATCCCGGTGGACTAAGCTGTATTCCGAGAGCTTAGTGCGCTTGCCAAAGCCATTTTCGGAAACGCAAAGCACATACTGGTCCTCAGCCTCATGGGGGGAGATAACATCCATGCTAACGAGGACATCCTCTACCCCAAGGCGAATACCGCGTACGCCCTTGCTCACCCGGCTGACCTTGCGCACTTCACCTTCGGTAAAGCGAATAGAATAGCCCCGCTTGGTACTGAGCAAAATTTCATCGCCGGCTTCTATTAACCGCACTCCTAAGAGGCTATCCCCCTCGTTGAGGGAAATACCCATAATGCCGTCCTTCCGGTTGGAGTCGTATTCCTGCAAAGGCGTCTTTTTCACCAAACCCTTGACAGTGGCCATGAGTAGGTAACGATCGGCAGTATAATCGGAAACCGGGAAGATGGTCTTAACCTTATCGTCACCGCTGACATTGATGAGGTTGATAATCGCGGTGCCCTTGGCGGTGCGGCTGGTTTCGGGAATTTCATGGACCTTGAGCCGGAACACCCGGCCTTTTTCCGTAAAGACCATCAGATAGTCATGGGTGGAGGCAATAAACAGGCTTTCCAAATAATCCTCCGCCTTGGTGGCCATACCGGTCACGCCCTTGCCGCCCCGGCGCTGGCTGCGGTAAATATTGGGGTTCAGCCGTTTAATATAGCCGCTCTTGGTGATAGTTACCACCATATCCTCTTCAGCGATCAGGTCCTCAATATCTAAATCCTTGGTGTCCAGGGCTATTTCCGTACGCCGTTGGTCGCCGTACTTTTCCTTCACCCGCAACAGCTCTTCTTTGATAATATCCAGCACCATTTGGCGGTTGGCCAGCACCTCTTCCAACCAGGCAATGGTTTTCAGCAATTCCGCCAACTCCGCCTCTATTTTTTCCCGCTCTAAGCCGGTAAGACGTTGGAGCTGGGTTTCCAGGATATACTGGGCCTGACGTTCGGTAAAACCAAAGGCGGACATTAAGGCTTCCCTGGCCACGTTGCGGTCCCGTGAGGCTTTGATTATGCGGATAATTTCATCAATATTATCCAAGGCCAGTTTGAGGCCTTCAACAATCTCCAGACGGTCCTTGGCTTTACGCAAATCAAATTCACAGCGGCGGGTAACGACGTTTATCTGATGCTTAATATATTCTTGCAGCACCTGCTTGAGGTTTAAAATTTTCGGTTCACCGTTCACTAAGGCCAGCATTATAATGCCAAAGCTGTCCTGGAGCTGGGTATGCTTATACAACTGATTGAGAATAACCTGGGGCACAGCGTCGCGCCGCAGCTCAATGACAATACGCATACCATTGCGA
>DXZC01000043.1 GCA_019415505.1 Peptococcaceae bacterium
ATATTGGGAGGTAGACATGTTTTCAAGCGTATTTATGAGGGCGAGATAGAGGTTGCAATTTCCCACGATCCATTTTTGAAACTGTCTGCGTAGTATGAAGATAACAGAAAAAACTGACAGCGTTTGTCAAAGGAGAACAAAACGACGTCCTTAACAACAAATGGGATAAATAATATTCCCATAGCTTTACCGCCACTATCCAGAAAATATCGGAATAATGGAACCGACGACGCCCCAGACAGAATATGCAGATTGTGTGGAACTTAACCAGTGAAGTCAATCTCCTAACCCCATGCCAACCGCCCAACGATAAAAAAGCAAGGCAGTATAGCAAAATACTATACTGCCTTGCGAATATCCAATTACTTATTAATAGGTACTTCCTTATGTATATGGGCACATACTTTTACAGCACCGCTTAAATATTATATTAGTCATAGAGTTAAAACTACTTTTCTATGCCTTTGCGGGCCGGTATACCCTGATCATAGGGGTGCTTTACCTTGCGAATATCCGAGACATAATCAGCTAAATCTATAAGCTTTTTATCCGGATCCCTACCGGTCATGACAACTTCCATTTCCTCCGGCTTATTTTGCAGGAAACTTAATAGTAAATCACGATCTAATAAATTATAATTATAGGTTGCTATTGCTTCATCCAGTACCAGCATGCGGCAGTTGGTAGCCTTAGCCTTAGCTATGGCGTCTTGTAAAAGCTGAGAATAAACTACCCTTGCCGCCGCTTTTGTTTCTTCAGAAGCGTTAAACAAAAATCCAAAGGATTTTTCCGCCTCTACAATATGGATATTGGGTATTTCCTCAATGATATTTAACTCACTGGAAGTCCCACTCTTTAAAAATTGGGTATATACTACCGTTTCCCCGTAACCAGCGCACCGTATAGCTAAGCCTATGGCGGCGGTTGATTTGCCTTTACCATCACCCGTATAAATATGTATAAGACCGCTCATAATCAACTTCCTTTCTTTATAATATCATAGAACAAATTATTAACTAAAACAAGGTAAAAAGATAGAATTAAGGAAAAAATTTTGCGGTAAATACTTAAATCCTAATTGTCTACACAGCATACAGGCGCATAAAAAGCCGAGGGTAGTTTATATAATTTATTAGTCTTTTGCTTCCCGATAGCCATGACTAAAGCCTTTATCATAAAGCTTAGAAAGGGCGTATTCATCACCTAAAAATCTGCCAACAGTAATCAGGGCTGTACGGCCAATCTCAGCCGCATGTACCTTTTCCGCAATATCAGCAAGAGTGCCAACAACTTTTTTCTCCTCTGGCCAGGAAGCTTTATAAACTACGGCGCAGGGGGTAGATTCATCGTAACCTGCCAACAATCTCTCTACAACGTCCTCTATCATATGAACGCTGAGGAAAATAATCATGGTGGCGTTTATCTTAGCCAGGTTGCGTATATCCTCTCTGGCCGGCACCGGCGTGCGCCCTTCCATGCGGGTTAAAATTACAGTTTGACTAACTTCCGGGAGCACATACTCTTTTTTTAAGGCCGCGGCGGCAGCGCAGAAGGAGCTTACTCCGGGAATAACGGTAAAGGGTATATCCTCCTGTTCCAAAATATCCATTTGCTCCCGGATAGCTCCGTATATTGACGGATCGCCGGTATGAAGCCGGACAATTTTTTTACCCTTAGGGTATTCAGCTTTAATTACGGCAATAACTTCGTCTAAATTCATACCAGCGCTATCATAAATTTGGCAGCCTGCCGGACAATAGTCCAGGAGGGCCGGATTTACCAGAGAACCGGCATAAATTACTACATCCGCTTCCTGTAGGGCCTTCATGCCCTTTACTGTGATTAATTCAGGGTCACCGGCTCCAGCGCCGACAATTTTAACAATATTACTCATTTTATAATCCCTTTCTGATAATAGCTGTGAGGAAATAGCTTAAATCCTCCGGCATACTTTCAATGTTGGCAAAAACCCGTTCCTGCTCCATAGTACATCTTTCCACGGCGGCGGTTTTATCCCTAACACCCAATTTTTCCAGAATAGCGTCTATATCCGGCCATTTACCGGCGCCTTTCATCAGTACGGTATTGTCGTGATTTTTTATTGTTTCCTCTACGGCTGACAAATCGGTGGTAGCTGCCATGATAGCCAAGCTCTCTTTACCGTCGGCCAAGCCGCAACCCAATCGCGCCGCGGTCGCGCTTGGAGCATTGATCCCCGGCACGATTTCCCAATCATATCCCGCCTCTTTGATGGGCCGATAAACATACATAAAGGTACTAAATAAGGAGGGATCGCCTAAAGTAATAAAGGCGATATTTTTGCCCTGGTCCAAAAGGGCCATAATTTTCTCAGCCCCGTCTTCCCAGGCTTGCTGTAGCTTTGCCTCGTCCTTAGTCATAGGTAAAACTAGCTCTAAAATTTCCTTACCTTTAGTATAGGGTGAAACAATATGTAGGGCTGTACTATCGCTATCGCCCTTGGTCTTTGGCGTAGCGACAATATCGCATTCCTCTATAATGCGTTTACCTTTTATGGTTAATAACTCTGGATCGCCAGGGCCGACTCCTATGCCGTAAAATTTACCTTTCATTCCATGTCTCCTTATAATAATTTCCCTAAAACCTTAGCCGCGGCTGTCAACGTTTGGTCTAAAATATCCTTGGTATGGGCAGTGGAGGGGAACCAGCCCTCGAATTGGGAGGGCGCTAATAAAACGCCTTCCGCCATCATTCCCGCAAAGAATTTTTCATATAGCTTTGTATCGCACTTCATCACGTCGTTAAATGTTTGCACCGGCCCCTCAGTAAAGAATACGCAGAACATACCATTTTTCTGAGATGTAACAGCCGGAATCTTATAATCCTGCAATAGCTGGGTCATGCCCTTGTTGAGATAGTCGGCGGCTGCCGTTAAAGAAGTGTAAATCTGCGGTTCGTCCCTTAGTTTCGACAGGTTGGCAATGCCAGCGCGCATGGCCAAAGGATTGCCGGAAAGGGTGCCGCCCTGATAAACCGGGCCTAGGGGAGAAACCATTTTCATGATATCCAATTTGCCGCCATATGCTCCTACCGGTAGACCGCCACCGATAATTTTACCAAAGCAAACCATATCCGGTTCCACGCCGTATACACCGGCTGCTGAATGATAGTCAAGGCGGAAACCGGTGATAACCTCATCAAAGATGAGAATAATACCGTTGTTTGTCGCTAATTCCCGCACCTTTTGCAAATAACCTTCCTGAGGCGTCAATACTCCCATATTACCAGCCACAGGTTCTATAATTATGCAAGCTATTTCATCCTTATTAGCCTCAATCATTTTTGCCAGGGATTCTGCATCATTATAAGGACAAACTAAGGTTTTTTCCACTAACTCCTGAACTAAGCCGGGGCTGGTGGGAACCCCTTGGGTTAAAAGTCCACTGCCGCTTTTTACTAACAGACTATCGCTGTGGCCGTGATAGCAGCCCTCAAACTTGAGTATTTTATCTCTACCGGTGTAGCCTCGGGCCACCCGGATAGCGCTCATCGTGGCTTCAGTGCCGGAATTGACCATGCGAATCATTTCGCAGGCAGGGTAGGCGTCTATAACCATTTCCGCTAATTCTACTTCAGCCGGGGTAGTAAAGCCGTAAGTAGTGCCCTTACTGAGAGTTTCCTCAATGGCCTCCAGGAGAAAATCCGGCGCATGACCAAAAATTAGGGGACCATAGGAACAAACGTAGTCAATGTACTCTTTACCGGTAATATCTTTAATAAAGGCCCCTTTGGCGGATTCCACAATAACCGGGTCGCAGCTAACGGAACCAAAGGCCCGCACCGGACTGTTAACGCCGCCGGGCATAATTTTACGGCTCAAATCCAAAATTGCCGTTTTATCATTATTTTTATACATTTCAAGCCTCCTGCAGGAATTTACCTAGTTCCTTAGCAAAATAAGTTATAATAACATCAGCGCCAGCCCGTTTAATGGCGATATGGCTTTCATAAATTACTTCTTCTCGCATCAACCCTTGGTCAACCGCCAATTTCAACATGGAATATTCGCCGCTGACACAATATGCCGCCATGGGCTTTTTCAATTGGGGCTTTATCTTAGCGATAACATCCAAGTAAGCCAAAGCCGGTTTAACCATAATTATGTCCGCGCCCTCCGCCACGTCTAATTCAGCTTCATGCTCGGCTTCCCGCACATTATGATAATCCATTTGGTAGCCTTTTCTGTCACCCTGACCGGGGGCGGAGTTGGCTGCTTCCCGAAAAGGTCCGTAATAAGCAGAGGCATATTTGGCGGAATAGGACATAATGGGCGTATTAACATAATTATTCTCGTCTAGTATTTGCCGTATAGCCGCTACTCGGCCGTCCATCATATCGGAAGGGGCTACCATATCGGCGCCAGCTTCCACATGGCTGAGAGCTGCTTTGGCCAAAATGTCCAGTGTTTTATCGTTATTGACATAGCCGTTAGTGTCCAGCAAACCGCAATGACCGTGGTCCGTATACTCACACAGACAAACGTCTGTGGTGACAAAAATATCGCTCTTATCCTTTATTTCCCTAATTGCCCTCTGCACAATACCGTCCGAGGCAAAGGAAGCGGAGCCGATAGCATCGCAATCGCTATCATGGGGTATACCAAACAGTATTACATGGTTAACCCCGGCCGCTGTTATTGCTTTAATCTCCTCTGACAGCATATCAACAGAGTAACGGTACTGACCGGGCATGGCGTTGATTTCCTCTTTGACGCCCCGGCCTTCTTTAATAAAAATTGGGTAAATGAATTCTTTAGGGCTTAAACGCGTCTCCCGCACCAAGGAGCGTATCTTTTCATTGGTCCGGAGCCGTCTTGGTCTTTCTATCATTTTTGGTCGCCTCCTAATACATTAACTATACCCTCTAGGCTATGGTCCTTAGCTTCTAAATCCGGGGTGATGCCCAATTCTAACATGCGTTTCTTGGTAATGGGGCCAATGGCCACGGTTTTAACTTTACTGAGGCAGGAAATATCACCATTTAAAGCCTGATAGAAACCGTCTACCGTAGAGGCGCTGGTAAAGGGAATATAATCAACTTCGCCGGAAGTCATTAAAGTGCGCAGTTGCTCCTCGTTTTCCGTTTTTATCTTGGTATCGTAAATTTTGATATCATCTACCGGGCAGACCTGAGAAATTATCTCCACCATGTCATTGTTGGCAATAGCGCTTCTGGGGAGCATAACCCGATCATCAGTATTAAGCAATTCTTTTAAACCCTCAGCTAAAGCGTTACTTACCTGTTTTTCCGGTACAAAATCAGCTTTAAAGCCCACCTGAGCCAAAACTTCCGCAGTAGCCTTGCCGATGGTGGCAAATTTTATTGCGCCTAAGTCCCGTAAATCGTTGCCGTTAGCCCGGAAAAGTTCAAAGAATGCCTTTACCCCATTGGGTGAGGTAAATACTAACCAAGTATAGCTGTTAATTTTTTCTAGTGCCTCAACTAGGTCGGGAGAGGCCTGGCGTTTTTCAATTTCAATCACCGGACAGACTACAGGTTCATAGCCTTCCTGCAATAGCTTGTTGGCAAAAATATCGCTTTGGCGAATATCACGCAGAATTAAAACGCCTTTACGCCTTTTTCCTTCAAAGAAATTAAGATATTCACGGCACTTCACCACATTACCAACTACTGTGATAGCCGGCGGCTTCATTGCCGCTGCCTGACATTGCTTTTCAATGGTGGCTAAGGTACCTGTCACTGTCTGCTGTTGTCTTGTCGTGGCTTTGCTTATTACCGCCACTGGCGTGTCTTCAGCTTTACCTGCCTTGATAAGCCCCTGAGTTATATAGTTCAAATTGCTAAAGCCCATGAGGAACATCATGGTACCTTCTAGGTGAGCTAGATTATCAAAATCCAGACCGCGAATTTCATCCTTAAAATTACCAGTAAAAACATGGAAAGATGAGGCCCAGTCCCGGTGGGTCACAGGTATGCCGGCATAGCATGGTCCGGCGATGCTAGAGGTTATGCCGGGGACAATCTCCACTGGAATATTCCTTTCCACCAGATATATGCCTTCTTCACCACCGCGGCCAAATACATAGGGGTCGCCCCCTTTAAGCCGCACCACAGTTTTGCCCTCTTTGGCCTTTTGATAGAGGACTTCATTAATTTGGTCCTGGGGCATGGCGTGATTCGCCGCCTGTTTGCCCACATAAATTTTTTCGCAGTGGGGTGGGGTGCGGTGAATCAGGTTTTCATTAATCAGTCGGTCGTAGACTATTGCGTCCGCTGTTTCAATCAACTCCATACCCTTTAAGGTTATTAAACCGTAATCACCGGGGCCCGCGCCGATAAGATATACTTTACCGCTCATTCTTGATTTTCTCCTTTAACTCTAGGGCTAGTGCTTTGCCCTTTGCGTATTCTTCGCCTTTTTTGCCACTGAGGCTCACTTGGTAGTGGCATTTAGACGTATCGTAAAAACCTGTAATTGTAAAATCCTCCGCCTCGATTTGACAATATGCTCCCATGGGAGCATGACAGCCGCCTTCAATATAACGCAGAAAGCCGCGCTCAGCTTGAGCTTGCCGGTGGCTAGCTTCATGATGTAGAGAGCGGAGCAGTTTTCTCGTTTCCTCATCACCGCAGCGGTTTTCCAGCCCTAAGATACCTTGAGCCGGGGCGGGAAGCATTTCATCTATGCTCAGGGCAAAGCCCTCATAAGTCAAACCAAGACGGTTAAGGCCGGCTGCCGCTAGCACAATGCCCTGGCAACCTCCCGTCTCAGCCTTTCTAATTCTGGTTTCCACATTGCCCCTTACGCCCTCTACCTCAATATCCTGGCGTAAGTTTTTTAGCTGGGTAATACGGCGCAAACTGCCGGTGGCAATTTTACTGTTAGCAGGTAACTCAACCAGAGATTTGGCGCCACAAAATGTTATCAACACATCTCTAGGATCTTCACGCTTGGGCGTAAAGGCTATTTCCAGGCCAGCGGGCTGCTCTCCCGGCATATCTTTTAGGCTATGAACCGCTAAATCTATGCTCCCGTTCAGCAAAGCCTCCTCTATTTCCCGTACAAATAAACCTTTATCGCCAATTTCGTTGAGAGGCTTATCCAAAATAATATCGCCCTTAGTTTTAATTATAATTATTTCCGTCTCTAATCCGGGATTAACCTGCTCCAGCTCGCTTGCTATCAGCTTTGTCTGAGTCAGAGCTAATTTACTCCCCCTGGAGCCAATCCGTAATTTCATGAATGTTTCCTTTCTCTTGCAGAATTTCTATAGGTACTGAGCTTAATTTTTCTAACAATTCTTCCTTTTTCTCCGGATAATTGGCTATGATCTCTCGGCGTATTGCTCCCAATAATTCTATAGTTTCCCGGCTGTAGCTTTGAGTAATCTTGAGCGCTTCCGTTTTGAGCCGTTTGGTTATAAAGGGTGTTTCTCCTTGGGTAGATATAGCCACGGTTATGCCGTTCTCCCGCACTACGCCGGGGAATATAACATCCCCTGTTTTCCCAGCTGAAGCGCAGTTACACAAAATACCTTTCTTTTTGGCTAGTTCGGTTATGTTTTTATTGAGGGTAGCGTCATCTGTGGCGGCAATAACTAAGTTATAATTCACCAACATCTGGTCACTAAATTCATCCTTTAGCCATTGGACCTTAATATCTTCCCAACCAGGGCAGCGTTGAGGCGCTAACAAATTGATACTGGCGCCAGCGTCACTCAATTCCCGGGCTTTGCGCAAGGCAATTTTACCACCGCCAACAATGAGGACTGACCAATCCTGAACATCTAAAAAAAGAGGTATGTGCATTTTATTTTTCGCTCCTTCCATTTAACTGAAAGAGCTCGCCCAGAACCTCGGAGTAATGGGCTCTTTTTTCTTTATCCTCAATAGATTTTAAGGCGACTATCGGGTTACGCACCGCTTTTTTCAAGGCTGACTGCATTGTTCGGCTGATAATGGTTTTTTCCCGTTCATTAACCTGTATGCGGTTGAAAAGATAGGTGAGGTGGTTATTCAAGATATCATCCACCGACTGATTCAAAGACCCAATAATGGGATCTTGGGCGGACTTACGCACCCATTTAACATATGCTTCAGTGTATTGGTCAATAAGTGTCTGGGCCTTGTCCTTTAATGTTTCCCTGTTTTCCTTGTTCCGGGCTGACATTTCCTTCAAGGCGTCTATATTATAGAGGTGATAATTATCTAAAGCGCCAATGGCCGTATCTATGTTCCGGGGAATAGCCATATCCAGAAGATACAAGGGCTTCGACCGCTTATTCATATCCTGAGCTTTTAAGATATAATGGGGGCAAGAGGTAGCCGTAATAACTACATCAGCGTCATCCATTACTGTGTGGCAGGTACCATAAGGCAGATAACTGGCGTTTTCAGTTTCTGATATGGTATTTTTTACGGCTTCAGCGCTGCGGTTACATACTACAATATTTTTAAAAGGCAATTCCTTGCCGTATTGATAGAATAGCCGGCCAATTTCACCAAAGCCAATTATCAACAAGTTCTTATCTTGAAAAGTACCCATTTGCTCTTCCAGGTACTTTAAGCCTATGTAACCTGTGGAAATTGGTATTTCCGATATTTTCAAGGAACTCTTAATATCTTTAGCGCATTTAATGGCCTCTTGGAACAGGTGGTTAAAATATTTTCCGGTGTTTTTAAATTGGCGAGAAAACTCGTAAGCTTCCTTCATTTGGCGCAGTATCTCATCTTCACCCACAATGGCTGATTCAAGACCCGCGGTTACTTGAAAAATGTGCTCTACAGCTTCTTTATCATGAAAGCGGTAAATACACTGGCTATAATCCTTAATATCAAAATAGTCAATATAAGCGTCTAAAACTTGATTGCGTACAGCGTCATTCTTCCACTGGTCTAAAAAGTAGACCTCACTGCGGTTACAGGTAGAAAGAATAACAATCTCTTCAACGCCTAGATCAATCAACCTAGTGGAAAATTCCAGCTTTTGAGATTCGCTAAAAGCTACTTTTTCACGAATATCGGCGCTATATTGGTGGTCAATACCTAAAACCGATATATTCATATCCATTATTACTGTACCTTCCTTCGGTAATTATCTGCTGCTCTTAAAAAGTTAAGTCCCGCCTGGGGATTGGCGTAAAAGTTAAAATGCGGATAGCCCCCCAGAGTGTTCTGCTTTACATAACCCTCTTGCCAATTCACAGTTTTGTCGCGCCGTTGTTTACTGACGTTGTAAACTGTAGCAAAGGGGGTCTCGTCTCTGCGCTTGGTATAATGAAACTCATGACCTTTTATAATAATTTCCTCCTCTAATGACAGGGGAGTTCCCTTTTTTATATTGGCGGTCATATAGCCAAAATGCTGCAACCGGTCGGTCATAGTAAAATCAAAGGGGAAAAAGTCCACCAGTTTATGGGTTTCTCCTAGCATGGTCATGGTACGGCCCAAGTAAATGAACCCGCCGCATTCCGCATAACAGGGTAGACCACTCTCTAACGCTTCCCTTATATCCTGGAGAAAACTTTTGTTAGCTGCCAGTTCCTTTAAGTTAAGTTCAGGATATCCGCCGCCAAGATACAGACAATCAACCTCGGGCAAGCTCTTATCCTGTAGAGGACTAAAGGGGACAATTTCCGCGCCTAAATCCGCCAACAAATCCAGGCTATCCTGGTAATAGAAATTAAAGGCCTTATCCTTGGCTACACCCAGGCGCACCTTGTGGGTTAAAGGAGCCGGCAACGCCAATTCAGTGCTGACATCCGGTGAATAAGCGGTTACTGCCGCCAATTTTTCCAGGTCACAATGGTCTATGATAGCGTCGCTTAAAATATCAAGCTTATATTGTAAGTCAGCAATTTCCTCACTGCAATATAATCCAAGATGACGGTCATTCAGGGCAAAATCGCTATTATGCGGTAAATAACCTAACACCGGTATGTGGGAAACAGCTTCAATTATTTCTTTTAAGTGTGAAAAGGCACTGTCATTTTTTATATTATTAAGTATAACCCCGGCAATTTTTAGATTGGGGGAAAAGTCCCGAAAGCCATTAATCAGGGCAGCAGCAGACAGGGACATACCGTTGGCATTCACAACTAAAATAACGGGAATCTTTAAAATTTCACTGATATGGGCGGAACTGCCCACCAGAGAAAAACCGGAGAGGCCGTCGTATAAGCCCATAACCCCTTCAACTATGGCGATATCCGCGGTTTGGCTGTTTTTTTGAAAGAGGTAATTTATAGTATCTGGCTCCAGCATGAAGCTGTCCAAATTTCGGGAGCTGCGTCCAGTGGCTTCTGTATGGTACATGGGATCTATATAATCCGGCCCAACCTTAAAGGGCTGCACAATTAAACCCTTTTTGCGAAAAGCAGCCATCAAGGCCATAGCAATAGTTGTCTTACCGCTATTGCTTTGGGTAGCTCCTAAAACAAAGGCTGATTTTACCACGTTAACCCCTCCCTTCAATATAATTGATAATTTCCGCTATAGAATCATACACCTTTTTGTCACTTGCCGGTTTCTTTATTATCAGTAAGGGTATATCCAGAGCCGCCGCTGCCGCGGCCTTTTCTAAAAGGCCGCCTTTTATGCCGCTATCCTTGGTGACGATAGCTTGCGCCTTAACTTCTTGGGCTAAGGCAATGTTCAGGGCCTGGGAGGCCACGCCTTTCATCGCAAAGATGTGGCTTGGCTTAATAGACATATCCTCCAGTTGCCTCAGGATTTTACTGTCTGCCAAAACCCGTACATAGCAGCGGCTATAAAAGTCAGGCAGCTCGGTAAAATAGTGTAGGTTACGGCTGCCTATAGTCAAAAGAATATTGCCCTCGATTTTTTTCAACCCTTGAACAGCCAGGGGAAAGTCGTTAAAATATGTTATTTTCCCAGGCAAAGCAACTTCTGGCCTGTCAAAACGTAAATAGGGTAGGTTTTCGGCTTCAGCGGCCAATTTGACATTAAGGGTAGCTTCCGTGGCAAAGGGGTGGCTCATATCCACAATGTAATCCGGCGCGAACTGGCACATAAGGTTTACAAAGCCCTCTTTATCCAGGGCTCCCACCTCTATGGTAAGATTTGGGTTCTTTTTAATAGCGTCAGCCCCTAATTGAGAAACTGTAGTGGCGGTAATTTGCCAAGTTTGGGGAGCATTAGCAATAAAATCCGCAGCGTCAGAGGTACCGGCCACCAACAAAACTTTGGTCATTTTTTCTTACCTTTTTTTTCTAAATAACCCCGTGGCGTAACCATTTTACCATCTCTAATGAAGGTCTCTCTATTGCCAATATAGACGGTGGTAAACATATCGATTAATTCAATATTCATATCCTTTAGAGTAGTTAAAATAACTTCTTCGCCTTCTCGGCCTATATTCTTAACTATACCCACAGGAGTGGTTTCGCTTTTATGTTGTAAAAATATTTGGCGGGCCTCTTCAATGAGGGTAGGACGGCCTTTGCTTCTAGGATTATATAAGACGATAATAAAGTCGGCGGCAGAGGCAAATTTCAACCTGTTTTTAATGGTATCCCAGGGTGTGAGCCTGTCGCTAAGGCTAATAACGGCAAAATCATGCATTAGAGGAGCGCCTAAGAGGGAAGCGCCAGAAGCGGCCGCGGTTATGCCGGGCACGCTTTCTACCTCAATATCCATGCCTTGAGCAAGCTCCAGAACCAAGCCAGCCATGCCATAAATGCCAGGGTCGCCGCTGCTGATCATGGCCACGGTTTTACCCTTTTGGGCTTCGGCCAAAGCCATTTCACAACGCTTTACCTCCGCTGTCATACCAGTCACCAGGTATTCCTTATCGGGGAAATAAGGCTTCACTAAATCAATATAAGTGCTGTAACCTGCAATTAAATCTACTTCCTTGAGAATATTGTGGGCTTTTACTGTCATCTGATCTGGGGCGCCGGGGCCAATGCCCACTACATAAAATTTCTGCATTATTTTCTCCTTGCTTATAATTCTATAATTGTTTTATCTTCTGCCAAACTGAAGGTAATGCCATTAACTATGGTTTTTTCCACCACTGTCTTGCCAGCATTTGTTGCAGCCAAAGCCGCTGCCTGGGCCACTGAGCCTGTGCCGGTTGTTTGAGCGACAAAATCCGAGGCCGTGGTAGGGGAAGTATACTTATGCAATACTGGTGCCGGGTAAGTTAGCAACGGTAAAGCTAATTTTTTACTTAAAGCTAACAAGCCTTCCTCATCAGCCTTGAGGTCAATAGAAGCTAACGCCCGGACTGAGGATAGGCAGAAACCCTGTTGTTGCATAAAGCTCATTAAGGCGTTTTCCAGGTCAGATAGGGCTGTACCGCGCCGGCAGCCAATACCTAAAACTAAATTCCTCGGACGTAAAAACAAAGTATGAGCCGCCTCAATATCCTCGCTTTTATTACTTATTACCACTACGCAATTTTGGGGCGCAAAATTAAAATTTGTAATATAGTATGGGGTTGGCGTGGCGGTAGGGTAGGGAGTATATAAGGCTACCTTTTCTTTATTAACTAGGGCGGAGCTTATATACTTTACTTCGCTGGGGTTTTCCAGATACAGGTTATTGTTTTTGGCTACCATATCAAAGGCAATTTTTTGGTTTACATCGGTGGCCGTGGTTATAACCGGGGTTGCCAGCAATTTTTTACTAAGCTCTCGGGCTAAATCATTGGCCCCGCCCACATGGCCGCTTAAAAGCGCAATAGCAAATTGTCCTTTTTCGTCCATCACCACCAAAGCTGGGTCCTGATACTTACTCTCTACATAGGGAGCGAAGGTACGAAAAGCAATGCCGGTAGCCATTATTAAAATGAAAGCCTGGTAATCAGCATAAATATCGGCAATAAGGTCCTTCAATTTACCGGAAAATATCTTAACCTGACATTCGTCAGATGGCGGATATTTAAGGTAAACATCGCAGGTCAAGACATTCTGAATTTTTAACGCCAGTTGTGAGCCATTTTGCGTTAAAGCTATTACCGCGATCTTCATAGTTTTTCTCCGCTAATAATGGTTATGGGGTTCAGGGCGGTGAGCAAATGCTTAGACCCAGCTTTTTTACTGCGGGCCACCGCAGCCTGGACTATTTCAATATTACTAAATTCATATGCCGCCATTGCCTCTAGAGCTTCGGCCACAGATTCTACTGTTATGGCGGAAACCACTAAACGCAAATTATTTTGCCGCAAGCTGCCAATTATCTTTTGCATATTGCCGCCGCTGCCGCCGATGAAAACCCGGTCGAATATTTCTGTCGGGGGCATATCTTCCGGGGCCACGCCTTCTATAAGGTTAATATTATCCAAGCCAAAGCGGGCAATATTGCTCTTACACAGTTCAACTGCTGTTTTATTCTTTTCCAGACTACAAACTTGTCCTTCTTCAGCCGCTAAAGCCATTTCTATAGTGCAAGAACCGGTTCCAGCCCCAATTTCCAAAATTTGGGAATTTTTCCGCAAGCGCAGTTTACTAAGAATTAAAGCTCTTATTTCACTTTTGGTCATTGGTACCTCAGCGCGACAAAACAAATCATCGGGCATACCGGGTGTAATATAGGTCCAGGGACGGTTCATGACGTCGGGATTCCGGACAATCATCAAATTTAAATCATCGAACTTACCCGCCGCAATCTCCTGGGGAGTGCCCTTGACGATGCGTTCATCAGGATAGGAAAGATTTTCGCCAACTGTAATTTCTAAAGCGGCGTAAGATAAATTTTGTAACTTTTGCCCAATCGTAGCAGGGGTATTGCCATTGCCGGTAAATATGGCCGTTACAGCGTTGGCTGCCACAGTATTACAGAGGTTTATACTATCATTACCATGTAAGGTAATTATTTTCATCTCATTCCAGGACAGGTTTTCCCGGGCCATAAGATATTGCAGGGAGCTAATACCGGGTAATACTTTAAATGGTACAGTGGGTAACTTTTTTTGTAGATAGGCTCTAATGCTAAAAAGCCCAGTATCACCTGAGGCTAAGACCGCTATGGACTCCTTTTGCCAATTATTTTCTATATAGTCGAGTATAGTTTGTAAGCTTTTATCAATCGCTAAACTCTTTTTGTGTAAATGGGCATATTCCGCTAAATTGCGCTTGCCGCCAATGAGAACATCAGCGTCTTTTATAACCTTGGCGGCAAGGGGATAGAGAAAACCTTGATCCCCTGGGCCTATCCCTATTATATAGGACTGCTTATCTGCCATTACCGTTTATCTCCTTTAAAAATCTTTGGGCTTGCTCATCCATATACAGCACCACATTACCTTCACCAAACATAATAGCGCCTATTTCAATCTCCTCATAGACATAGGACTTGCAGCGGTTAGACACGTTTTCCACTATACGTTGGTAAATGCTTTGCAGGTTCTTGGACTCTACTATTTCCAAGGCCGCTGAAGTTGTTTTACACTGGTAAATCTCCTGCATCGTAGCCTGGTCAGCGCCAGCCAGACCAGCGTAAGCCGTAATTATTTCCATGCGGCAATCGGCGTTTCTGCTGTGGGTATTGAAGATGCCGCCAGCAACCTTTACCAATTTACCTATATGACCGGAAAGTAGAATACGTTTGACGCCAATATCCAAGGCTTTATCCAGCATGAAGCCGATATAGTTACTTATTTTTATCACTTTATCTTCAGCAATGTTCTGGCTTCTGAGAAAATCCAGGCCATAATTACCAAAGGCGAAAATAACATCGTCATAGCCCTTTTCGTGGAGTATGTTAAGCTCCAAGGCCAAGCTTTCCTTGAGGGCGTCTTCAGACATGGGGTTTACTATGCCGGTGCTACCCAAAATTGAAATCCCGTTGACAATACCTAATTTAGGATTAAAGGTTTTAGCCGCAATTTCTTCCCCCCGGGGCACGGAAATTACCACCTCTGCACCTTTACCCTTAGGTAAAATAGCAGAAAGATTGGCTTTAAGCATTCCTAAAGGCACTGGATTTATAGCCGCTTCACCCACTGGAACCTTCAGGCCCTTTTGGGTAACTCGGCCAACGCCCTTGCCGCCCGCCACAATAATTTGTGGGTTATCCGTTAACCTGACAGTAACCACAATTTTCAGACCATCGGTAATATCGGGATCGTCACCGCCGTCCTTAATTACAGTGCAGCAGCAAGTATCACCCTCAACCTTTGAGCTGTGTAGAGGCAATACAGCAGTTGAGCCGTCCGGTAAAGTAACCTTTATTTCTGCCGGCGGTTCTTGGCCCAGAAGTATGGCTGTAGCCGCTGCCGCCGCCGCTGTGGCAGTAGTGCCGGTGGTATAGCCCTTGCGCAGCTTTTTTTTACCAAAGCGTATGTAATCCGCCATAATTATTTCAGGGCCTCCAGCATCAACGCGTTGATTATAGCCGCCGCCACATTGCTGCCACCTTTTCTACCCTTGGCTATAATATAGGGCACGTCAGTATCCAAAAAAATCTCCTTAGATTCAACTACATTTACAAAACCAACAGGTACTCCCACAATCAGGGCAGGGGTTAATTTGCCCGCCTTTATCATCTCATAAAGGGCTAAAAGCGCGGTGGGAGCATTGCCGATGGCGAATATTTTATTGCCGCTTAACCCCGCCGCATATTCCATTGCCTGTACTGCCCTGGTGGTATCTTTTTCCAAGGCTAACTTGGCAATATCAGGGTCCGCGATATAACAGGCTTTACGAGAGTTAAATTTGTCCAAATTCTTTTGATTAATGCCGGAGTAAGCCATATTGGTATCGGTTATAACAGTACAGCCCTCCCGCAAAGCTTTGATGCCGCTGGCTACAGCATTGTTGCCAAACACTAAATTGTCGGCATAATCAAAATCCGCGCTGGTATGAATAACCCTCTTAATAATTCCTTCCTGTTCCGGGGGAAATACTCTATCGCCTAGAGTTTCTGTAATTATCTCAAAGCTCCGTCTTTCTATCGCCTTGGGTTCGTGTATAATTAAATTTTCCATAAAAAACCTCCGTATATTAATAAATTTGTAATAAATAGATAGCTGTAAAAATTAACATCGACAATAGCATACTAACATCTAAGATATTGCAACATTTTAGGTAATCGCTGTTATCGGGCTGTCGCAATTCATCGCCTATTGTGGGTTTATCTACTAACTTGCCAAAATAAAAATGCGGTCCACCAAGCTGCAACCCCAAAAGACCAGCGACAACGCTTTCAGACTGGGCGCTGTTAGGGCTCTTATGGGCGAATCTATCCCGCCGCCAGATTTTAAAGCCATTAATAAAGTTATATCTCAGGATTCCGCCGGCTAAGAGCATCAGGAAGGATCCTAAGCGGGCGGGCAGCCAATTCACCACATCATCCAATTTAGCGGAAAAAAATCCGAAATCGCAGTATTTATCATTTTTATATCCCACCATGGAGTCTAAAGTATTAATTGTTTTGTAGAGATAAACCAGAATTACCGG
>DXZC01000044.1 GCA_019415505.1 Peptococcaceae bacterium
GGGTAAATACCATTACTCTAACGGTACCTAAACCACAGCTTAAAATTGACCTAAAATCCCAGCCGGATATTTTTTTACAGGTTTTTTTAAATTTTCCCATTTTTAGACACCTCCATATGGAAGTCTATGGGAAATTTTACTATATTATACCGCAAAAATCGTTTTTCCTGGCTTAGGTAAAACACGCGCTCCCCTACTTTAATGTTAAACAGGTGTTCAATGGCTAAATTATATAATTCCATCTGACGGCCATAGTGCGATAAAAAAGCCTCGTCTGTGTTTAGTCCCAACTTTCCTGTCTTATAATCCACCAAAACCCAGGTACCATCCTCCCGACAGTAGAGCAAGTCTATGGCGCCCTGTACAACGGTTTTATCGTCTATATCCATTAATAATGCCTCACGAGCAGGCAACAAGGCAGTGAAAGCCAGTTCACGCTTTACTTTTTGGGCTTTTGTCAATTCCGCGCCATAGGGACTCTGGTAAAAGGCAGCTACCCCGGCTATATCCAGGGAGTCAGCCTCATTTTGCGAGAACACCCCGCTCTCAACGAAGGTAGCTAATTTCTGTCTCAGGGACGCTTCATCCCAGGCTATAGTGTAGTCCAGCAATTCCATAAAGCGATGAAACACAGTGCCCCGTTCTGCTGGCGTTAACTTCTGCATATCACCTAAAAAACGTGGCTTAGCCACTTGCACAAAGGAGTTAAAGCCGGAATCTGAAGGTAGTAATTCCGTAACAGTCACCTTGGCCTTTACGGCCTCCCGGGGCTTTACGGTCAAAGCCTTTTTTAGGCGTTCCAGGGCCTCTAAAGGCAACGAGGTTTTGGCAGAAGTGCCGGCGGCTTTTTCCAAGGGATTGGCAGCAGGCAACAGGGAAACCATTAAGCTACAATCTTTGTAAGGTAAATCCGCGGAACCATTTTTTCTAGCTAAACCGTAACATAGCCACTGCAAAAAGGAGGAGGATTTCAGCATCAAGTCACCTGGGAGCTTCTGGCCAATATGGTATTTTGCCTTAGCTTGCAGTTCCCCGGCTTTTTTCTGGGATTTTATGGCCGCGGTGAAAATTAGTTTAGATTCAGCCCTGGTCATAGCTACATAGAGAACCCTTAACCTCTCAGCCATATTAGCTTGATTGATAGTATTTTTAATTAGCAACCGCGGTAAAGTTGGGGATACTGTTCGCCTTTTACTATCCTTATACTTTGGCCCCAAGCCTAATTTATTGTGCAGAAGTAAGGGAGCGGTGGAATCCCGCAGGTTAAAGGTTTTTTCCACAGCAGGACAAAACACCACGGGGAACTCTAAACCTTTACTCTTATGTATTGACATTATTTTAACGCAATTCTGAAAATCACCGCTGTCATCTACCTCATCAGCGCCGGTTTTAGCCAGGTTATTGACGTAGCGCAAAAAGTCAAAGAGACTGCCGCCGTTTTCCTGAAAGCTTTCAGCTTTCCCCATAAACACATCTATGTTGCGGAGACGGTTTTTACCTCCCGGCAAACCGCTCCAAAAGCTTTGATAATTTAACTCTCTAGTAATTAAGCTCAATAAATCGGCAACAGGATAAATTTTCGACCAGGCGCGCCAGGTATTCAACCGCTCATAACAGCTTTTAAACCTCTCATAGAGGGGTGAAGGCTCTTCCGTTGCCAAGTAGTAGCCCAGCCTCGTCCAAAGCCGCCTTTGTCTTTGCTTTAAAGCTACCTGCATGAGCTCATCCTCATCAAAGCCAAAAAACGGGCTGCGTAATACGGCCCCCAAGTGAATATCCTGGCAAGGATTATCCAAGACCCTTAAAAGAGATAAAAGCAGCCTCACCTCTTGACATGCTGTAAAATGCCGTTTAGTGGCGCCAGCTACCGGAATAGCCCGCAGGGTTAGCTCATCCTCTATAATCGGCGCCGCATCCCGCACTGAGCGCAGGAGAATAGCTATATCGCCATATTCTAAGGGGCGTTGATTGCCGCCGTCGTTCACAGTTGCCCCACTAGCCAGCATTTCTTCAATGCGTTTAGCAATATAGCGGCTATGATAGCGAATCTCTTCCGGGTCGTCAAATAACTCGTCTAATTCGTTTTCCGCCGGACGGTAGATAAAATTCAGTTCCGCCGCCGGCCCTAGGGAAGCGTCGCTAGCAGAATCTTCAGCCCTGCCGGAAATTAACGCCTCGTCTTTACCGTAAGGCAAATCCAGAACCTGTTCATCTAACCACTGACTAAAAAAGTAGTTTACAGTATTTAAAATATGGCTATTACTGCGGAAATTGCGATTCAAAATAATATTCAAGCCAGAGCCCTCCTCTTGGGCATACTTGTTGTAGCGGGCTTTAAATATACTATGATCCGCAAAACGAAAGCCGTAAATACTTTGCTTAATATCCCCTACCACAAATAAATTGTGGCCGTTGGTCAGTAAGGCCAAGATTTTTTCCTGGAGAGGATTGACGTCCTGATATTCATCAATCAGCACTTCCTTGAAAAAGCTCTGGTACTCCCAAGCCAAAGTTTGATTTTCCCGCAGCAGTTCATAGGCGTACTGCTCTAAATCACTAAATTCTAAAAAACCTTTACTTAGCTTATAGGACTGGTACTGTTTATAAAATTCACTGGTTATTTTAATCAAGGTAGCCATATCCTGGGCTGTTTCCTCGATTTCTTGGGCATAGACATGAAAGCTACGCTTGAAAACCGGTTGAATCTTCTGATTAAAGTAATCTTTTACAGAGTTTCGCCGGTCTTTAATATAATTGGCAATTTCTTCATCGTCATCCTTGGTCTTGCGCTTCAGAGTACCAAAGAAACTGCCGTTTAAGGCGGACCATTGCCACCTCTCAGCCAACAACTCCCTAAAAGCGGCAATGTCATTTTTTAAAGTGAGAATATATCCAGAGGGGCCGTTTAAAGCCACAGCCTCGTCCCTTAGGTCTTCCAGGGTCTGCAAAATCAAAGTTACTTCCCTCTTAGCCCACGCCATAGTATGGTCGAACCAGAAATCAGTATCCTCATAATTATTTAAAGCTGTAAGCAGCCATTCATAAAAATCACCCTGAGCGCAACCAAACTCCCGCAAGTGGAGAATTTCATCTTTTAGACCGTCGTCCCCCAAGCGGTTACCGTATAAACGCAGTAAAGAATAAAACCTTTCCCGTTCCTCAGCCTCACCCTGGGTATAACAATTCTCCAGGAATTCGTCTAACAAATCATGAAGATGAACCAGGGCTAAGCTCGGCTCTAAAACGCGGAACTCAGGAGCAAGACCGGGTATAGCATTATAATGGCGTTTTAAAAGCCGCAGGCAAAAGGAATGCAGAGTTGTAATAGAAGCATCGCCTAAAAGAATAATTTGCCTTTGCCAATGCTCCCTTTCGTCCTCCGTAACCGCAGTAGATAACTCAGTGAATATTTTTTGCCTAATCCGCTTGAGCATTTCGCCAGCCGCAGCCTTGGTATAGGTTAGAACCAGCAGCCTGTCAATATCTTCGCCGTCCCTCAGCCTGTCGATAATCCGTTCGGTCAGCACCCCGGTTTTACCAGAGCCCGCCCCGGCGGAAACCAAGACATTAACGCCCCTGGCGTCAATAGCCATTTGCTGTTCTGCCGTAAAATTCACTGTCCCTCACCCCCTTTAACAGCAGCCTTAATCTTAGCCACCGCTTCTTCCTCCTTTATAGGATAGAGGGAAACCGGTTTACCCTGGAGTTTTTCCTCATAACCGCAAACCGTGCTGTAGGAACATTGCTTACAACCCAGCGAACCATCTCTATAGTAGGGCCGTATTTCGTTGACGCCGTTAAAAATATCAGCCCCCACTTTTTTAATCATCACAGCTAAATAATTCATCAAGGTATCGTGTTCCTCTTTAGTCAGACGCTTTTGGGGCGCGTCTGGGGGATAAAAATGTTTGACCTCTTCATCGCCAATAATATAGCCAGACATCTGAGATTTTTTCTCCAATTCCGCGGTTAACTTTTCCTCGCTAATATCTGTGTCAACATTAATATACAGGTCCTTGGTGGAAAGATAGAAGATACCGCCAGGTTCCAAGAGACCAGTAACATTTTTTAGGCCGTTATTTTCCACAATCAACAAATAGATCAACAGTTGTAATTTTAAACCATAATAGATATCATCCATTTTGAGCTTTTTATCGCCGGTTTTATAATCAATTATGCGCACATAATTCTTACCGTCCCCTGGGGCTAAGTCCACTCTATCAATTTGGCCGGTGAAGATAATCTTCTTATCGCTGTCCGCCAAAGTATAAGCCTGGGCCACAAATTCTTCCTCCGGTCCAAAGGAGGCTTCACAGCGCACCGGAAAGAATTTATCGCCTTTTTCTATTTGCTGGGCCATTAATTGGACAGCAAATAATAAGTTTTCTTTAATGAGATTAGCCACAAAGTCCTTTTTTTCAGGAGAAAAGAGACTATGCTCGCCAAATTCCACCATCATTTCCTCGATAATCTGAGAAATTAGCCTCGGTCCCTCCCGGTCTAACTCAGACCAGGGTATAGCGTTTGCCTGCATCTTTTCCACCAATAAGCGCAAAGCTTCGTGATAAAAGGTACCTAAATTGGGAGCGTCAAACCGCAGTTCCCGCCGTTCCCTAAGTTTAAGGCCATACTTGGCATAGTAAGAAAAGGGACAGCGGCGGTAAACATCCAGAGAGCTGACATTCATATAGAGATTATGCCGTAAATATTTCTCCATTGTAGAGGGGGACAAAGGCTTTGCGGAACCGGTATAGTCTAGGGAGCGCAAGGCAAATTCTGTGGCCAGAGCAGTATTAGGATTTTCCTGTAAATATGCCGCCGCCTGCCGCCAACCTTCATCATCTGGCGAATCGCGCAACAGCCACGGCAGTGATGACAATACTTTCTGGGGCGACCAAAAAACGTCGCTTTCCCCTCCCCGTCCGGCCCCGGGTATGATTAGTTTATCTGGGATAGCGGGGAAAAGACTTTTTACTGTATGTATCAGAACCGAGGGCAGGAACGAGCCGCCGGCCGGATCCTCACTTGTACCTTCCGTATAGGACAAATATATCTTTTCGGTGGCCTGGCTGACGCCCTGATAAATTAAGAGGTTTTCATTATCGTAATAAAAGGCCTTATTGCGCAGCCAAAAGTTACTATCACGCCCTAATATTTCCCTATCGTGGCTATTAAAAAACCCCTCTAAAGATGTATAATTGGGGAAACTCCCCTCATTCACCCCAGCTAAAAAAACAATCTTGGTAGAGGCTGGTCGGCTTTGGCCTAAAATATTTATTTCCACCGAATCCGTACTTTGCGGAATAGTGCGGAGCTTTTGTAACTTACAGCCTAACTGGAAAACTTCGGAAAACTCTCCCAAAGTAAATTTATTTTCCGCAAAAGCCAGAACTATTTGATCCAATAACTCTCCCAGTCTGGTTAAAGAAGCGGCCAGTTCGGTACCTTTTAAAAAGCGCCCTGCCCTTTCCTCATTAGCGCCCCAATTTTCCAGAGTGGCGTTAACGCCGCTTTGCTCTAGAAAATCCCAAATTATTACAGCGTAATCCCGGGCAGTAACGGCTTTTTTTAAGGCGTCGGTAAAGGGTAGGAGAAAGTCCCGTATTTCAGAGCGTATTCTGTTAGCCGCCTCTATATCCTCACCATCCTTTTCATGGCAGTATACCAGCGGTTCCTCACCATAAAAGCGTTTTCCCTTGATACCGTGGGCTAGACAATAATTTTCAAATTCATCGCAGTCACCGGCTGTCACGGGGAAAAGTCCTGATTTCAGCAAAGCAAAAACTGAAGAATAGGACCACCTTTCCGCCGCCACCCGCAAAAGGGCGGAGGCGTAGAAGAAAATGGGGTCATTTTGCAGGGAAACAGGATCATCTAAATAATAGTCCACGCCGTAAAGGGCAAACTGCTCTTTAATATGTGGTAAATAAGGTACTATATCTCGGAAATTCACACAAATATCGGAATTACTGTAGCCCTGTTCTTTGAGGCGGCATATTTCCCGGGCAATACCCTCTATCTCCCCAGCAGGTTCCGAACCGTGAAAAAGGGTCACTTCATTGTTGTTTTTGCCGCTAAATGGTTTGCCTCCGCCCAAACAATGCTTGGCTAAATACGTTAAGGGAGTATTTTCCCGTTCAGTCTCTAGGGCTATCCTTGTCACTTGCCGCCGTTCTGCCTGGGCCATTTTGGTAATACCCTCTATAGCCTGGGCAACCTTGCGGAATTTAATATCCCCCGGACAATAAGTAAAAGCAAAGCACAAATCAAGATCTAAACGCAAGAAGCTCTGTATTATGCTGTATTCCACGGTGGTAAAGTCGGAGAAATCGTCAAAAAACAAAAGGGAGTCCTGGAGAATATTGCCTTTTTCTAAGGTAGTTAGAAAAAATTTCAGCAGTAAATTGCCGTCAAACACTCCTTGGCTGTTGCCTTGGGACTCTATTTCAGACAATAGCAAAGCTAAATCTAAAAGCTTTTTTGGTAAATCCCCCGCCACGCCATCTTCTCTAATACTTGCCGCCTTTTCTCGGAGAGATTCCGCAGTTAGAGAGTTTAATAAAGCCTCCTCCACGGCGGACAAGGCTGCATCTACTAAGCCGGGAGAAATATCCTTCACCTGAAAGGATTGAAACTCGTCCTTATGGCTATTTAGCGCCTGGAAAAGGGTTAACTGTTGCCCTAAGGGAGAGAGTAAAGGAGTAGGCACAAACTTTTCCGCCAAACGGCGAAAGGAAGTTATTTCCAAATCCCACACACTACGTCCCCGGCGGTATTTTTCCAGATTTTTTTCGTGGTAAAAGGTAGATTGCTCCGGCAGAATTAAATACACTTTTTTAGTGCCCTGGGCCAAAGCCGCAAAAATATCCTCGTACAATTTTTCAGTTTTGCCACTGCGTCTACTGCCGGTAATAAATTTACAGGTCATATAATCTCCTTTGCCCAATAATGCATATAGATTATAAATATTTCGGAAAAACTTTTGGATATCCTTGTTTTTATCACTATTTCATTTGTAAAATTGCGGGTTTTCGTTTATAATTTCATAGTAGTATTGAATATAAAAAAACAAGGAATATGAATGTGATGAAAAGATTAAAATTGCTCCTTTTAGCCTTGGTATTACTTATGTGCCTACCCCTGCCGGTACAAGCTGGCGTAAATATAAAAAGCGAGTGCGCCGTTCTTATGGATATGGACACCGGACAGATCCTCTATGAAAAGAAGGGTCGGCAAGTAAATATTATGGGTAACATGACCAAGCTGGTAAATGTTTCCACTGCCTTGCACCACGGAGATCTGGGAGATTTGCTTACCATAAATAATAATTGCCTGGCGGAAACTACCAGAGACAGCTTAGCGGGGAACCTGGGCCTCGTCCCCGGTCAAATGATAACTTTAGAGGATGCGCTTTACGCTGAAATATTAGCCAACGCCAATGACGCCGCCAGAGTGGTGGCGGGCAATTTGGGTAATGAAGATGATAAAAGCATCGGCACGGCTGATGACGTTAAGGTGTACCTGGGCATGATGAAAGATGAGGCTAAATACCTTAACGCAGCTTCTGCGTCTATGGCCAGTGTGATGGGTATGTGGTCCCCGGACCAAATATGCAGCGCCGTGGATTTAGCTAATATTATGCGCCTGGGCTTTGCCGATAGCGATTTTCGCCGTATCCTGACAACTAAAAGATACGATTTTTCCACTTATAGGTCCGTAGCCACCCCAGTAAAATCTGAGGTAGAAGATAATAAAAGTAATGATAATCAAGAGCAAGCTGACTCCAAAGATACTAAAGCCAATACGAATAAATCTGAAGAAAAAACAGACTACACTACCACCCTCAATAAAAGCGCCGACTTTTCTCTGGAAAGCAGCCACGCGATAGTTAAGGGGGACAGAAGCTATCGCGGTGTAAAAGGCGGTTTTGTGGTACCGACAGAAAATAACGGCTACCATAGCGTTACTTATGCTAAAAGAACTGTAGCCGGTGAAGGCGACGAGGGCGTACCCCGTAAATTTGTTGTAGCAATTATGAACAGTCCAGACGCTGATGCAATGTACGATGATATAGCCGCCCTACTGGACTATGGTTTTGACGAGTGGCACAATTTTACTTTAGCGGCAAATAAATTAGACGATTTTTTACCTGACGATTTAAGCGATAAAAAAATTGTTTTTTCTTCTGATTTAAATTGTCTCCTGCCGAAAAATATGGGTAAGGGCGACCTCAAAGCTAATACGGCAGTTATGGAAAATAATTATTGCGGCGGCTCCCTAACCTTTACGGCTGACGGAGTTTCCCAACCCATTGCCACTGTAGCATTTTATGAGGATGATAACATTGTGGTATTGAGCGCCGGAGCCAAAATTGCCGTCTATATTTTGTGCGCCCTTTTAGTTTTGGGTACCATATTCCTATTATTGCGCTTCGTAATATTGCCATATTATAATAAAGTCAAAGCAGCCCGAAAAAAGGCTAAATCAACTGCTCATAAAAGTAACCGGCCCAGGCATCGGCGGCGCAGTAGCAACAATACGCCACAAAAAACCGCCGTTGAACAGGAATACTTTGCCTCAGCAACACCGCCAAAGCGGCGGAAAAACAGAAAAAAATACGATAAACGCCGCTAAAGGAGTTAAGGTACAAAGCCTAGCAAAGTCATAAATTTTTCCCTAATTTTAGGTATTATTTAAGGCCAATTATGTGAACAATGTGCCGGTTAACCATAATTAAAAAAAATTAATACCTTATTAACACTTCAGACGTACATAATTCGTTCACATTATTAAGTAATAATGTAGCAAATGCTGTGATTTGGAGGAATTTTTATGAACATTCTCATTGCCGAAGATGAAGAAAGAATGAGGCGATTAGTCAAAGACTTTTTAATAAAGGAAGGTTACAACGTATACGAAGCTGCCGACGGCCAAGAGGCCATGGAAATTCTGGAAACAAAAATGGGACAACTCAGCTTAGTCATACTCGATGTTATGATGCCCCATTACGATGGCTGGAGTTTATTGCGGCATATTAGAAAAAAGGACTCTAACTTGCCGGTTATTATGTTAACAGCCCGCTCTGAAGATAGCGATGAAGTATTTGGCTTGGAATTAGGCGCCAGCGATTATATAACCAAGCCCTTTAGTCCTATCGTACTTATGGCTCGGATTAAATTGCTCTTACGCCAAAAACCGGAAACCAGCGGTTCCGGTGTTAAGGATTTTCAGGGCCTGGTTATAGATGAAGTAGCCCGTATAGTGACCAACAATGGCGAAAGACTGGATTTAAGTCCCAAAGAATACGAGCTGTTGGTTTATTTGGCTGTCAATCGCAAAGTGGCCTTAAGCAGGGAGCAAATTCTTAACGCCCTCTGGGGCTATGATTATTTTGGCGATTTACGTACCGTCGATACCCATATTAAGAAACTGCGCGCGAAATTAGGAGACAAGGGTGACCTGATTGAAACTGTCAGAGGCTACGGTTACCGCTTTGAGGGTTAAAAATGCATTTTTCCATCAAAACAAAAATGTTTGCAGCCATGAATTTGGGAGTTCTGCTCTTTGCAGCCATTTTCATGGCTTCCCATTTCCTGTTCTTTGAAGATTATGTGCTGGAAAAGAACCAGGATATGCTGGTAAGCACCTATAATAGTATTAATAAAGAGTTAATCACCAACCGGAAAGTGCAATCTTCCTACCTGGAATCCTTTGAATCAAATCTAGGCTTGCATATAGTAATCCTAGACCAGGATTATAACTACAAGTATTCTGTTACCATGACGGAGCAAGGTGAAGAGAACACTCTGCCTAATGAAAACATAACCCTTAATACTACCTATGGCGATATTATAGATGAGTATAAAGCCACTATAGAGAAAGACGGCTATATTCATGTGATTAGGGAAGATAAACTCAACAGCTCCACCTTTGTCTACCTCATTGGAGCCTTGGCCAGCGGCGATTATTTGGTGCTGCGCACTCCCCTGCCAGCTATTGAAGCAAATATAGAATACAGCCGCTTTTTCATCGCCATGACGGGTCTGCTCACCCTGCTAATTTCTCTAATCATGACCTATTTAGTCTCTAATCGTTGGGTTAGACCTATTGTGGAAATTAATTCCATAACCAATAGTATGGCCCATTTGGACTTTAGCAAAAAATACACCGGCAACAGCAACGATGAACTGGGCGAATTAGGTCATAATATCAATTCTCTCTCCAGTCAGTTGGAAAGTACCATTAATCAGCTACAAAAAACCAATAGCCGTTTAGAAGAAGAGGTCAAAAAAGAGCGGCAAATAGATGAAATGCGGCAAAACCTTATTGCCAATGTTTCCCATGACTTAAAGACGCCCCTGGCTATAATTCAAGGTTACGCCGAGGGCCTGAAGGAAAATATTAAGGAGAGCCAGGAGGACAGGGACTTTTACTGCTCAGTAATTATTGACGAAGCAGAGCGCATGAACAAATTAGTGCGGCAAATACTGACTCTCTCCCAATTAGAATTGGGCAAACTAAAGCCTGAACGGGAGGATTTTGAAATATCTTCCTTTATCAACGCAATTAAAGAAAAATTTAGTTTGATGTTTGAGGAAAAAAATATTACCTTAACTAATGAAGTTCCCCGCACTATAGTATCGGCGGATAGCAGTATGCTGGCCCAAGTATTGGTAAACTTAATTACCAATGCTGCCGACCATACAGATAATGGCGGCAAAATAGCTGTTACTGCCGATGTCCTGGATAATAAAATTCGTATTAAGATTTTCAATACTGGCCAGCCCATACCTGAAGAAGAGCTGGATAAAATTTGGCTTAGTTTCTATAAGATAGACAAGGCTAGAACCAGAACTTATGGCGGAACTGGGATTGGGCTGACAATTGTGAAAAATATTATTGAGGCTCATAAAAATATCTGCGGTGTGGAAAACCGGGAGAATGGCGTAGAATTTTGGTTTGAACTTGATATTGGCTAAAAAAAGGCGCTCCTGTTTGGAGCGCCTAACCATTTTTATTATACGCTAATTAGCTGTATGCTTTATCTGAGTGAAGAAAAGCTGCCCGAACTAAACCTGGCAGGAATACAGTGAAAAAAATCCAAAAGCTTATTGACAAACTGAGAATACTGTGTTTATAATTAAGTAATTGAATAGAAAATATAAGGTGTCCTTTAAGGAATAATAGGGAAACAGGTAAAAGCCTGTGCGGGCCCGCCACTGTAAGGAGGAGCTACCATCAATACCACCCTTGGGTTTTAAGCCCTGGGGGAAGGGATGAGACGCGTTGAATCCGAGCCAGGAAACCTGCCTTATGTTTTTTGCTAGGACTATGGAAAAAGTCCGCATCATTTGATGCGGGCTTTTATTTTTTAGGAGGACATATGCAAGCTGCCATATTGACAAAACAAGAGACTCTAGTATTTAAGGACATAGCGAAGCCTATGCCCCAGTCTGGCGAGGTTTTAGTAGCAGTGGCTTATGCCGGCGTTTGCCGCACCGATAGGAAATGTTACCATATGGGGCAGCGGGACCTTACCCTACCCCGCATCCTTGGGCATGAAGTAAGCGGTATAGTGGCGGCCGTGGGCGACGGAGTAACAGATTATAAAATAGGCGAAAGAGTGCAAGTACACCCCGGCATTGGTTGCGGCCGCTGCCAGCACTGTATAGACGGTAACGACCACCTTTGCCAGGAAATGCAAATTCTAGGCTTCCATATAGACGGAGCCTTTAGCCAGTACCTTCTAGTTCCCAGTCAAGGAGTGGCCAGAGGAATTATTCAAAAGGTACCGGCAGAGCTGCCTCTAAAAACTGCCGTGCTCTGTGAACCGTTAGCCTGCGCTGTAAATATGGCAGGACGTTTGGACTTTCAGAATCAAAAGGTTCTCATCATAGGTGGCGGTGTTTTAGGTTTACTCATGGGTAAGTTAGCCCAAATTAAGGGTTGTAGTGACGTAATTATCCTGGAAAAGGAAGCGGCAAAAATCAAAATAGCCCAAAAGATGGGTATAAAATGCCTACCTCACGATATTGATACCTCAAAAATCAAAGAAATTTGGCCGCACGGGGCGGATATCTCCATACCCTGTTGTCCCCAAAACGACGGCTTTCGCCGCAGTATTGAATTATTGACAACCAGAGGTAAGCTAGGATTTTTTAGCGGCCTAACCGCTGACGACGCCGTATGCAGAGATACGCTTAATCTGCTGCATTATAAAGAGCTATCCCTTTACGGTTCCTACGGCTGCTCTTTAAATAATGCCCAGGAAGCCTTAAAGCTGCTGACAGAATATCAAGAGGATTTTCAGCTCCCCACCATTTACCTTGCCCTATCTGAGCTGGAAAATGTTTTAAAATGCTGGGAAGTCACAGAAAGCGTCTGTTTTGTTGTAGAATTTAAAGGAGAGTGAAATTATGACTCAACAATTTACTATGAAAGATTTTGGCTCTGCTATCACCAGATTAATACAAAAAGAAGATTTTTCCAGAGAAGAAATGAGATTCCTCTTTAACCGTGTTTTACGCAATGATGAAACTGAAATGCAGCAAGGGGCTTTGTTAGCGGCCCTAGCCGCCAAGGGCGAGACAGCCGAGGAAATAGCCGCAGTTTGGGACGCTATTTATGAACTGGATACCGTAAAGGTTAAGCCTAATATTGATGGCGAACTCATGGAAAACAGCGGTACAGGTATGGATAATATAAAAACCTTTAATATTAGCACAGCCGCGGCAGTGGCAGCAGCTTGCGGTGGCATTTACATGGCCCGCCATGGGGCCCGGGCCATAACATCTCAGTGCGGTACCATTGATATGTTGGAAGCCTTAGGCGTTGACGTGGAGGTGGAACCTGAGCGCACTAAGGATAGTATTGAACAATGCGGTATTGGCATTTTTAATGGCATGAGTCCGCTAGTTCATCCTTTAGCTTTAGGGAGGATTCTCAGCCAAATTTCCTTTGGCAGTATCCTCAATACAGCGGCTTCTCTCTCGAATCCGGCAGCTCCCACTTTAGGGGTGCGGGGGGTATATTCTCCCGATATGGTACGGCCAGTGGCTGAAATAATGCGGGAAGTTGGCTATCGCCGCTGTTTGGTAGTACACGGCCTACAAAGTAATGGCGAACCAGGTATTGACGAAGCCAGCACCATGGGCAAAACTATATATGCTGAATTGAAAAGTGACGGCAGCATCATTGAAGATAGTTTTTACCCGGAGGATTTAGGCTTTAAACGCTCCAAAGCACAAGATATAGCCTCCTTGGGCGACAAAGAAAAAGAGGCCCTACGCATTACTTCACTTTTCCAGGGCCGCCGTGAGGGCAAGGATTTGGATATCGTCTGCCTTAACACTGCCCTACTTTTATATGTTGGCAATAAAGCGCCTGATTTTAAGGCGGGTACAGAAAAGGCTAAAGAACTATTTGCCCAAGGTAAGCCTTGGGAAAAGCTTACGCAATGGGCCGCCATACAAAACAAAGACAGAGCAAAAAGCATGGCCAGATTAGATTATTTAGCAGAAAGGGCTTACGCATGATACTTTTCGCCATAAGAGATAAAAAGAGCGGTAATTTTTGGCGGGACAGAAAGGACGAAGGCATAGAATTATTACCCTTTGACCACTGTTCTGTATTTACGGAGCAATGCGTAGCAGAGGAATTAGCCCTGAAACATGGCAATAAAGATGCTGAACTCATTGAAATTACCCTGACAACCAGAGCCATACCTTGGTAAATAAAAACGCTCCCTCCGGCAATATAACAGCACACTGGAGGGGGCGTTCTTATAGAAGCTTTAATTACAATACTTGTCTTAGTTAAGCTAAACGGTTAGCCATTTTCAATTTATCTGCTATCATGGCTATAAATTCAGAATTAGTGGGCTTGCCACGTTCAACGTCAATGGTATAACCAAAGTACTTGTTCATTAACTCTAAATTACCACGATCCCAGGCCAATTCTATACCATGACGAATAGCACGTTCCACACGGCTGGCAGTTGTATTATACTTTTTAGCAATCATGGGATACAACTCTTTTGTTACGGCGCCCAGCAAACCCATGTCGTCTATGACAAAGGTAATCGCGTCCCGTAGATACTGATAGCCTTTGATATGAGCGGGAACGCCCATCTGGTGCAGAATGTTTGTTACCTCCACCTCATAATTCTTAGTTGCTATGGCCATAGTCTCTACTACATTGTTTTCCATACCAATTACTTGGCGTATCCGCATAGAAAGTATTTGGAAATCATAGGGCTTCATCAGGAAATAATCAATCCCTAAACGTACTGCCTCCTGTGTCATGTTTTCCTGAGACATAGCAGTGCTTATTATGACCTTAGGCCTTTTGGGCAGCGAGTTTAATTTAGCTAACACGCCTATGCCATCCAGGTGGGGCATAACCAATTCCATAATAAGCATATCCGGTTCTTTTTCCTCAACTATTTCAAGTGCTTCAATACCGTTGGAAGCTGTTGCCAAAACTTCCATGTCCTCTTGTGAGTTAAGATGCTGTTTGAGATTTTCGCAAAAATTTTTGTTGTCGTCAGCAATAATGATTTTGATTTTTTCTGTTGACATTCTTACTTTCCTTTCTTCTAGTCGTAAAATTTTACAATGAATCTGCCTTTATTTATTTATATCGTAGTTTTGTTATTAATATTACATTGAAACAACACTACAGTTTCTTCATCTTGCAAATTCATTGCATGGAAGAAATAATTCTACATAATTTATTGTTATCCTGCAATAACGCTTATTTTTTTAATAAACATTTTACGACATTTATACAGACTTTTCGATAAAATCATCATTGCTTACAAGAAATGCTCAGTTTAAATTACACTCATCTAACATAAATTCTATCAGACAACCATACCCTTCCTCCGGCTCGTTCACCGTAACATATGTAACGGCGCCCACCAGTTTATTATTTTGAATTATGGGGCTGCCGCTCATACCTTGAATGATACCACCGGTTTTAGATAGTAAAGTTTTATCCGTTATCTTGAGAGATAAACCCTTGCCATCTTGATTATCTTTCTCCACCTTAGTTATTTCCACATCAAAAAATTCCGGCGTATTTCCGTCCACAACAGTTACAATCTGAGCCTTACCTTCCTCTACCTCATCAGCGGCTGCCGGATAGACAAAGGTATTTAAGGGATTATTTATAACTCCCGCCATAGTGCCATAGATACCATAATTGCCAACACTATCTATAGTGCCGTCAAAGTCGCCATCCTCAAAATAGCCTATTTTTTCTCCCGTTTCTCCTTTAGTTGCCTTTTTAATACTTCGCACCGCAGAAGGTAAGGCATGGCCTAAAATGTTTTGACTTTCATCTTCTGTAACTCCTTCAATGGGGTGGCCTAAGGCGCCAAATCTTTTAGTAGCCGGGTCATAAAATGTCAAGGTTCCCACGCCGCCCATATTATCCCTAACATAGAGGCCAATGCGGTAACGGCTAGTCTCCTGACAAAAATAAGGCTTAATAACAACATCTTCCTCTTGGGAACCGTGGCGAATTGTCAAAGTTAAATCACCTTTGGCCCCTTCGCTATTAATCAATTCTAACATCGCCTCATCATCGGAGACAGCCGTGCCGTTAATTGCTAAAACGCTATCGCCCAAGGCAATTCCCGCCTCCTTAGCCGGATATATTACTTTATCGCCGCCATCGTCAATGGCGGAGTAACCAACAACCATAACGCCGTTGGAGCGCATTATAATTCCCAAGGAGGCGCCGCCTACCATAAGCTTGGATTCACCGGTTAAAGATACTGCGGCAGGAGCCTGCTTAGAGCCTTCTGCGGCATCATTTAACTGTAAAGCCTTATTAATCATAGATTCTTCATAAGCCTTTAGGGAAACATCCTGCTCACCTGAACCGGGAGCACCGTAAAACTGGGGAAAAAGATAGCCGCCCTCAATAAAATTCATGAGCAAGACGGCTAAAAACATAAATACCGCCAAAGTAAAAATCATTATCTTTTCTTTAAGATTTTTCAAAACAAACCTCCTAATAACAAAAATAAGAGCAGCGCAGGCAAAAATAGTGAAAATACGTTTAAATAGTAGAAGAACAGAGCCATAGAGGCTTTTTAAGCGCAATAGAATTTAATTGCGCGCCGCTTACTAAGTCTATTTTCGCTTTCGGAGCAAAAAATATCCCCAAAGTAATCAAGGTAAAAATGGCAAAAGTCTTTCTAGTGGCGGTTTATTAAGATTGTAATTTTTGACACCGGGGCTACAAATAATTGCCACATACATCACTAAGTATTGAAT
>DXZC01000045.1 GCA_019415505.1 Peptococcaceae bacterium
ATTGTACACAATGGCGAAATATCTTCTTATGACGCCAACCGCCGCTATATTGAAATGTTTGGCTATCAGTGTACCTTGCAAACTGATACTGAGGTAATTACTTACATCATAGATTATCTCCACCGCCGTCGGGGTCTTACTTTAGAAGAAACCGCTAAGGTTATAGCGGCGCCCTTTTGGAGTACCATTGCAAGCAAAGAACCTGAGGAAGCTGAGGAGCTTACCTTTTTGCGTACAGCCTTTGGCAATATGCTGATTACAGGTCCCTTTTCCATTCTCTTAGGCTACAATGGCGGCCTTATGGCCTTAAACGACAGGCTCAAGCTCCGCTCCATGGTAGTTGGAGAAAAGGACGATATGGTTTACCTGGCCAGTGAAGAATGTGCCGTTCGTATTTTAGAGCCTAACCTGGACAAACTCTGGTATCCCCGTGGCGGCGAAGCCGTCATTGTGGAACTGGATAAGAAAGGGGGGCAATAATATGTCGGTGAATTATCTCTTTCCCGAATATGAAGTAGTGCGTAACAACAGCCGCTGTATCACCTGTCGAGTCTGCGAAAAGCAATGCAGCAACGGCGTACACCATTATAACTCTGAAGAAAATTTGATGCTGGCAGATGAAAGCGCCTGTGTGGATTGTCAGCGCTGCGTTTCCCTTTGCCCTACCAGAGCCTTAAAAATTGAGAAGAGCAGCAATACCTATAAGGTAAGCCATAGCTGGAAGGCCAATGATATTGAGGATATTTACCTTCAAGCCGGTAGCGGCGGCGTACTCCTTTCCTCTATGGGTAACCCCGCCAAGTACCCAATATATTGGGATAAAATATTGCTTAATGCCTCCCAGGTAACAAATCCCTCCATTGACCCTCTTCGTGAGCCTATGGAAACCCGTACTTACCTAGGCAAAAAAAATGTCACCTTGGAACGGGATGCTCATGGCCGCTTGAAAAATACCCTGCCAGTTAATTTAAAATTGAACGTGCCCATTATGTTCGGGGCTATGTCCTACGGCGCTATTAGCTATAACGCCCATGAATCTTTGGCTCGTGCCGCTGAAGAGTTGGGCACCTACTACAATACCGGTGAAGGCGGTTTACATCAGGACTTTTATAAATACGGCGAAAATACCATCGTTCAGGTGGCTTCCGGTCGCTTCGGCGTTCATAAGGATTACCTCAATGCCGGTGCTGCTATTGAAATTAAAATAGGCCAAGGGGCAAAGCCAGGCATCGGCGGCCACCTACCGGGTTTTAAAATAGGACTGGATATCTCTAAAACCAGAATGATACCCCAAGGTACCGACGCCATTTCCCCAGCGCCTCACCACGATATTTATTCTATTGAGGACTTGCGCCAGCTGGTGTTCTCCTTAAAGGAGGCCACTAACTACCAAAAGCCGGTGTGCGTAAAAATTGCCGCTGTTCACAATGTGGCAGCTATTGCCTCTGGCATTGCCCGCAGCGGTGCTGACATCATCGCAATAGACGGTTTCCGTGGTGGCACCGGCGCTGCTCCCACCAGAATTAGGGATAACGTAGGGATTCCTATTGAGCTTGCCCTAGCCGCTGTAGACCAGCGCCTCCGAGATGAAGGCATTCGGGACAGCGTTTCCGTAGTTGCCAGCGGCGCAGTGCGCAGCAGCACCGATGTGGTTAAGGCCATAGCCTTAGGAGCCGACGCCGTTTATATTGGCACCGCCGCCCTTATCGCCTTAGGCTGCCACCTCTGCCGCAGCTGCCAAACAGGTAGATGCAACTGGGGTATTGCCACCCAAAAGCTGGAGCTGGTAAAGCGCCTGAACCCTGATATTGGTTATAAACGCCTGGTTAACCTGGTTACAGCTTGGAACCATGAGATACAGGAAATTATGGGTGGCATGGGGATAAACTCCATTGAAACCTTGAGAGGCAACCGTTTAATGCTCCGTGGCATTGGTCTTACGGAAAAAGAATTAGCCATTCTCGGCATTAAGCACGCAGGGGAGTGATGAAATTATGAAAAGAATTTATGTAGATGAACAATGGTGCCTAGGCTGCCATTTATGCGAATATTACTGTGCCTTTTCCAATTCCGGCCAAGACGATATGGTTCACGCCTTAAAAGGGAAGAAAATATATCCCCGTATCACCGTAGAGGAACGGGGGGAAGTAAGCTTTGCTGTTTCTTGCCGCCATTGCCCAGACCCTATCTGTGTTAAGGCCTGTTTAACCGGGGCTTTAAGTGTGGAGAACGGCGTTATTGAAATCGATAAGAGTAGGTGCATAGGCTGTTATACCTGCATTGGTTTTTGTCCCTTTGGCTCGCTGCTCCCCAATGAGGACGGGGTTATAGAAAAATGTGAGCTGTGTATTGCCAGAGATGGCAACCCCCTTTGTGTTCAGCATTGCCCCAACAATGCCATAGTTTTCCAAGAGGGGGTGGAGTAAATGAAATACGTTATTTTAGGTAACTCTGCCGCCGCCATTGGTTGTGTTGAGGCCATACGCAGTGAGGATAAAGCCGGGGACATCACCATTATTGCTAAGGAAAAGGACTTTACCTATTCCCGGCCCCTCATCTCCTATTACCTGGCGGGCCAGGTAGAGGCCGCTAAAATGGGATATAGGGAACCGGATTTTTACGAAAAGATGGACTGTGCCACTCTTCTGGGAGTAGGGGCTGAAAGCCTGGACCCGAAAAACAAAACCGTCGCTTTAGACAATGGTGAAACAGTTGATTACGATAAGCTCTTGGTGGCTGTCGGCGGCTTACCCATAATTCCGCCAATTCCTGGCCTGGATAAGGTGAAGAATAAATTTACCTTTCAGTCCATGGCCGACGCCCTGGGCCTGGAAAGGGCTCTGGGCAAAAAACAGGATAAAAAGGTCTTGATTCTAGGCGGCGGCCTTATCGGCCTAAAATGTGCCGAAGGCATTGGCTCTAAGGCCCAAGCCATAACGGTGTTGGATAGAGAGGATCATATCCTCCCCAGTATTCTCAATCCAGAGGGGGCTTCATATGTCCAAAAAAGCGGAGAAGCCGCCGGTGTGGAATTTATTTTAGGTGAAAACGCTGTAAAATTCACCGCCAACACCTTGGAAACCGATAAAGGTACCACTCTGGACTTTGATATTTTAGTAGTGGCCGTAGGGGTAAAGGCCAACAGCGGGCTGATAAAGGTTGCCGGCGGCGCCGTAGCCTGCGGCATTAAAACCAACTCTAAAAATGAAACCACCTTAGCCGATATTTATGCCGCCGGAGACTGCGCCGAAAGCCATGATTTAGTAGATGGTGAAGATAAGGTCTTGGCTTTGTTGCCCAATGCCTACCTGGCTGGGGAAAACGCGGGCTATAATATGGCGGGTAAGGACCATAGCTTTGATAATGCCGTTGCCGTAAACGCTTTAAAGTTCTGGAACTGCCATTTAATAACCGCCGGCCAGAGAGTAGGGGAGGTTTACGAAAAAGCCACCGCAGATAACTACAAAAAATTGTATTACGACGACCAGCATCTTAAAGGCTTTATTCTCATCGGCGATGTGGCCCGAAGCGGCATATATACCTCTCTGATTCGGAACTCTACACCTCTGGCAGAAATCGATTTTGATTTAATTAAGGAAAAACCGCAACTTATGGCCTTTAGCAAAAAGACCAGAGCAGAACAGTTAGGAGGTAAAAAATGAAAATCGATAGTACCTCTTTAAGTCATAGGGAATTAAACGAAAAAATTTTGACAGTAACAGAACCCACAGTAACAGTGGCCAACACTATGGGTCAGCGCTATATTGGCTGTGCCATGAAGGATAAGCTTATTGAGATAGAGGGCACTCCCGGCAATGCTTTGGGAGCATATCTTGACGGTGCCACAATCCGTGTATTTGGCAACGGCCAGGACGCCGTGGGGGACACCATGAATGCCGGGCGAATCTATATCCACGGCTCTTGTGGTGACGCCGCTGGTTATGCCATGCGGGGCGGTAAAATAATGATTAATGGCGATGTGGGATACCGCAGCGGTATACATATGAAGGAGTATGAGCAGACAGTGCCGACTGTAGTAATTGGTGGTAACGCCGGTAGTTTTTTAGGCGAGTACCAGGCGGGTGGCAGGATAATAGTTTTGGGGTTAGGGGTAGAAAAGGAGCCTCGTGTCGGTTACTTTTGCGGCACTGGTATGCATGGCGGCCGTATTTATTTGCGCGCCACAAATATTCCCCCGGATTTACCGGAGCAGGTTGTGGCAAACCCTGCCACATCAGAGGATATGGAGTTGATTCGCCATGAGATAGAAGAATTTTGCCAAGAGTTCGCCCAGGACTTTCAACAGGTTTTTAATAGTCCTTTTCTTGTTCTCACCCCCAATACCAATAACCCTTACCAGCAATTATATATTGCTCATTAATCGTTAACCCTTAAACTTCCTAAATAGAGCAGGGAAAGCCGCGGTTCTAACCTCTCCAGAGCCGCGGCTTTCTCCGCTTGACAAAAGCTGGGTTTTATAGGATAATTAATAAGGTTTTGGATATTTACGGCTTATATAAATTCATAGATGTTTGAATGTTTCTACCGACTTGCGAAAAAGTTGACTATAGGCCGGCTGTAAAGGCCGGAGTGCAGCTTTTTACAGGTCATTTTTTATGTGGGAGGGTTATTTATGAAATGCGACGTTGTTATAGTCGGGGCTGGTCCCGCAGGCATATTTACGGCTTTGGAGCTAATTAAGAAAAATAGCGCCAAAAAAATAGTCATGGTTGAAAAAGGAAAGCCTATTGAAAATCGGAAGTGCCCCAAAAGCACAACCAAAAAATGTGTTAGCTGTAAGCCCTATTGTGACATAACTACAGGTTTTTCCGGCGCTGGCGCCTTTTCCGACGGTAAGCTTTCTTTGAGTCGGGAGGTAGGCGGCGATTTGCCGGAGCTCATTGGTCACGATTTTGCCCAAGAGCTGATAGACTACACCGACGGTATTTATCTGGAATTTGGCGCCTCTGAAAAGGTGGAGGGGGTAGCACAGGGTGAAAAGATTAAAGAGATTAGAAAAAAGGCTATACAAGCTGGTTTAAAGTTAGTGGATTGCCCTATTCGCCATTTAGGTACGGAAAAGGCCCAGGAAATCTATAAGCGCATTGAGGACTTTCTTTTAGCTAATGGGGTAGAAATTATTTTTGGCCAAACTTGCAAAAATCTAATTTTAGAGGACGGCGCCTGTTCCGGGGTTATCTTAACGGATAAACGAACTGGCGCGGAAATGGTGATCAAGGCTACCCACACCGTGGTGGCTACTGGCCGTAAAGGCGCGGACTGGCTGGAAAAGGTGTGCGAGGAACATCAAATTGCCCACCAACCTGGTACTGTAGATATAGGCGTGCGCTTAGAGGTGCGCAATGAGATCATGGAGGATGTGAATAATGTGCTCTATGAATCTAAGCTCATAGGCTACCCCAAGCCCTTTAAAAATAAGGTGCGTACCTTTTGCCAGAATCCTGGCGGTTTTGTCAGCCAGGAAAATTACGATAATGATTTAGCCGTGGTTAACGGGCATTCATATAAGGATAAAAAATCTGCCAATACCAATTTAGCTATTCTTTGCTCCAATGATTTTACCGAACCCTTTAGAGAGCCCATTGCTTACGCCCAAAAGGTGGGGGAACTGACCAATATGTTAGCTAACGGCAGTATTTTAGTGCAGCGTTACGGCGATATTTTAGATGGCAAGCGAACCTGGGAAAAGGAGCTCAGCCACTCCAATGTGCAGCCCACTATACCCGATGCGGTAGCCGGCGATATAACTTCCGCTATGCCTTACCGGGCCATGCTCAATATCATAAACTTTATTCAGGCGGTGGATCATGTGGTACCGGGTTTCGCCTCAGTGGAAACGCTGCTATATTCCCCGGAACTAAAATTTTACAGTAATAAGGTGAAAATGGACGCTCAACTCAATACCAGCGTGGCAGGGCTGCATTGCCTGGGTGATTCCAGCGGTTGGACCAGGGGACTTATGATGGCGTCTATAATGGGGGTATATATGGGGCGCAATTTGTTGTAAAAGTAATAAAAATATTACAAAAGTAAAATATTGAAATTATATACATATCCTGGGAAATTTGTTATAATTTAGCCGATTATGTATAACAAATTTAAAGGAGTATGAAAATGGGGAAAAAGAAAGGTTTTATTGCGGAGTTTAAGGAGTTTGCCCTCAAGGGCAATGTTACGGACATGGCTATCGGTATCATCATTGGCGCCGCTTTTACGGCCATTGTTACGTCTTTGGTTGAGGATATTATTACGCCGTTGCTCAGCATAGTTTTGGGGCATATCAATGTAGCGGATTTAAGTTGGAATATTTCCCAAACCTTAGGTATAAGTACGGAAACCCCGATAATTTTGGCTTACGGCGGCTTTCTCCAGGCTATTATAAATTTCCTTCTAGTGGCCGTTTCAATCTTTATTATTATTAAAATTATGAATAAAGCGGCTACGACCCTGAGAAAACCGGCTGAGGTTGAGGAAGAAGCTCCGGCGCCGCCCGCTGAGGATATTGTTTTGCTTACGGAAATCCGGGATTTACTCCAGAATAAGCAAAGCTAAGGAATTATATAAAAAAGCAGGTGGTTTTTACCACCTGCTCGTTATTTAAGAGGGCTTATAATGAAAGATAAATCAGTAAAAAAGCAGAAAAAATTAGCCGCTGAAAATCTGCGGCAGACTAATTATGAAAATAGACGGGATCAGCTACTAAACCAGGGCTATACCCAGTATATTGGTGTTATATCCGTGGCTAAAGCCAATGCTATGGCCTTTGTTACAGCCGGTCCTTTTGCCTTGGCTATCGTTATTCTTTACCTCCTTGCTCACCAGGGCTTTGCTTGGCATATCCGTTGGTACGGCTTGGCTTCATTTATTATAGCTATTATCCTTTCTATACCCCTCCATGAGTTTATCCATGGCTTAACCTGGCATTTCTTTTGTAAAGAAAAATGGCGCAGCATACATTTTGGCGTGATGTGGGACACCTTAACGCCATACTGCCATTGTAAAGAACCGCTATCCTTTGGCGCCTATATAGCCGGCGGGCTGGCGCCTTTCTTCCTGTTAGGCTTGGTGCCGGGACTTATTGGCGTGGTTTTAGGCAGTATGTTTTGGCTGTGGCTGGGTATTTTTAATATACTCTGTGCCGGCGGTGATACCACCATCTGCTGGCTGCTACGCAAGTATAGCGACTGTTTAATTTTAGACCATTATAAGGAATGCGGTTTTGTGGCTTTTCGCAAGTCTTAACCTTGGTTCCCTTAATTTACCTATAATGTCATGTTGTGGTGGCCTTGGTGATTTGCTGCCAATGTAGGGCTAAATCAGCCAGGGAGTAGCGGCGGTTTGCTGGCGAAGTAGATGGTAAAGCAATTGCCTGTAGTCCGGTGTGGGGCAGAATAAGTTTATTGTAGAGTTCTTCAGCTTTACGGCCATTGGTATAGATAGCCTTAATAGCGGAATTCTCTATGAGAGGGGCAATATCATTGGGCACAGCTTTTTCAATGGAGCTGTCGGCGGAACCTGTAATAGCGCAGGAGGCTATCACGTCCCACAAAGCAATACCATGTCGCAAGAGCAAGTTGGTTTTTTCTTCTGGGGTCGTGGGTATTTCCTCTTGGTAAAGTTTGGCTAAGAGAGGCCAAAAACGGTTTTGGGGGTGGCCATAGTAAAAGGCGGCTTTGCGGGACTGTATAGAGGGGAAACTGCCCAAGATTAGTATTTTTGAGTGTTGATTCCAGATAGGTTTTAGGGGATGATTTACAGATTTTTTCAGCATGGTTTTATTGTAACCGGCTTGCAATTATCTGTCAAATAAGCTAGAATGATATCATTCTTAGGGGTGGGTGGTTAGTATGTCAATTCAACGGGAGGAGCTGACTTTTCCCTCTACTGCCGGAAAAGGGCAAATATATGGCGCAATTTTTACACCAACAGGCCCAGTTAAAGCTGTGGTGCAATTTGCCCATGGTATGAGCGATTATGGCGGCCGTTACCAACATGTATTTAACTATTTAGCGGAACACGGTTACGTTGCTGCCTATAATGACCATTTGGGACAAGGTAAATCAGCTGCTGCTGAAAGTGATTTAGGTTTTTTTGCTCCCCAAGACGGCTATCAAAAAGTCATTGGGGATTTTAATAAGTTTTATGATATTTTAGGGGCCAAATATCCAACAGCGCCCCATTTTGTGATGGGGCATAGCATGGGTAGCTTTATCGTGCGCAATTTTTTAGCCTCAGGCAAAAGTGACGGCGCAATAATTATGGGTAGTGGCAGTAAAAACTCTTTGGCAGGTTTAGGCATCTTCTTGGCGGGGCTTTTAAGTAAGCTACAGGGTGAACGTCACCGTTCTCGACTCCTGGCCCATATGGCTTTTGGCACTTACAATAAACGCATTGAGGACAGCGATCACCAGTGGGCTTGGCTTTCTACCGAGCCATCGGCCCAGGAAAGAATTTTAGAGGACGAATTGCGGAATAAGCTTTTTACCACCTCGGCCTTTAAGGATTTATTTAAACTGGTAAAGTACGCCAATGATGCTGCGGTTATAGATAAAACGCCGCATAATTTGCCCTTAGTCTTTATTTCCGGCGCCGACGACCCCCTAGGACCTTACGGCGCGGGTATAGAGGGACTATATAAGGTTTTTCAAGGTAAAGGCTTTACCAATGTTACCAGGAAAATTATACCCAATGCCCGCCATGAGCTGTGCCATGAGCGGCCAGAAGTGCAAGCTGAAGTTTTGGCTTTTATACTTCAGTGGTTGGACTTACAGGTGGAAACCCAAAAAAATAAAAATTTAATGGGGAGAGAAAATGAAAGATAATACAAATTTTGAAACTGCAGCTTTAGAATTACGTTGTTTAACTACTACCTTAGAAAATTTGCGGGGGCAGATATTTGACGACTCCTACCGCCGTGGTTCCCTGATGATATTCCGGGCTATGGTGATTCGGGAAGAACTGAACAATGAATTTTCCGAAGAAAAATTTGCGGTTTTCCAGTCTAAAATAGGGGAAATTTCAGATTTTATTGATGATATCATTAAAACCCCCAATATTTTCGGCAGTTATTTGCATTAAGTTTTTATTAAAAGGGCTGTTTAGACCCTCATAACCTTGGACATTAGTTTATTAAAAAAAGCAACAATAGAAATGAAAAAAAATCGCCTTTCCTGTCCGGTTTTTGGCCCTGGCGCTTGTATATCGGATAGGAAAGGCTTATGCTTCTGGTACCTAAATAAAAGGCTAGGCAGTGTAAACTCGCGCCGGGCAGTGTCGTTTCCTCCGTTGCGGTGTGAGTTGCCATAGCCCTCAGCAAGGGCCAAAGGAGAACCCGCAACCACAACTCCCGTTATAAGTGCGCATTCAAAAACCGTGTCTCGGACAATAAAGCGGTGAATATGTTACCGACGTTTCGGGGAATGGTTTTTGCAGCAGTTTTGCCCGGTTATCAACTGCCGGATTTTTATTCATCTCAATTTTTGCAGTCAACTACTTGCTAGTTTTTGGGGGGCTTTGTCACGGTGATTGTTTATTCTTCTCATTAGGTGGAAGATAGCTGTAAGCTCTTTCAGAACTCTTTGCTTAGCTGCGCTAATGGGATAGGGGTTATACAGTTATTAGTTAAAGCCGCCATCCCATGTCGGCAAATTGGCGATATAATTCCCGTTTACTGCCGGTACATAGTACGCTCCATAGGTTTTTAGGCCGTTTTCGTGTTTTTCTGCCGGCAATTCAACATAAAAACGATAGTATGGCATAAAATATTCTTCTTGTTCACCTGTCCGGTAAATAAGTTCGACTTTTTCGACATACTCTAAGCCGGGCATTTCATAGGGAACGTTGGTAAGGTAATTTCCCTTTGCCAATAAATCCTTAGCCTGCTCTAAGTCAATAATTGGATAATCTCCAACTTTCATAGATAGATCAGGTTGATATACTCTTGCTAAACATAGCTTGCCCTCATCGTCACAATAGAAAGCTACCCGGTTAAAATTGTAATTGATAATTTGCTCTGTTTCATTGCCGCTGGCGTCAAAAAACTCTATGGAATACTTCTGTTGGGCGTAAATGTCGTAGTCGCCACCACCAATGTTCACCTGCGGATTATCAAAACCAATAAAATCCTTATATTCGCGTTGCAAATATTCAGCTGCGGCGTCTATATCTTCGTAGGAGGCATAGTCAGTAAAGTTATATTCAGCAGGTAGCGATACCGGGGGTTCAAACGAGATTGTTGCTGTCATAGCTTTGTCAACCTCGATTTCTAAGCCCTCAGTCTTAGCTATCAGCTTCGTTGGCTCAAAGTACCCTTCGGGAACAGTGTCGCCCACCGTTTGCAGCTTTTCACGAATATCTTGTTGGGTCTCTTCGTCCGGCACATCGTTGGTAATAGTCAGGGTATTTGTCTCAAGCCCCAATCTGCCGGCAACTTCCACTAGGAACTCCTGCATCTTATCTAGATCCCCTTCAGATACATGATTATTCTCAGCGCAGGTCAGCGGGTTTTGGTATACCGGTAGCGTGGATAACGCTAAATCCTCGCGCCAGGGATTGGCGTTCACAAGTTCTGAGGCCTCATAAGCCATATACCCCTCAAACCCCATGCCGCTGCCTGCATCCTCCGTCACTGAAAGCATCGGCAGGTCGTCAGATATATTCCCCGGCGAATCTTGTAAAATAAAGCTTATTGCACATACCATTAAGCTAAAACAAGCGGCAATCCCGCCCCATTTAAGCCGGCTAAACCTTTTAGCTTTCTGCTGATAATTAATAGCTTCAGCAATATACTTGTCGTCAATTTCGCTCATAGCGTCAGAAAACTTCTTTATCTTCATACCAGCACCTCCCTGGCAATTAAGTATTCCTTCATCTGCTGGCGAATGCGGGTCAGCCGGACGGAGATATTTTTTTCGGAAAGCCCTACCCCCTGGGCTATGTCCTTATAACTATCAGCAAACCAATAGCGGCGCAGGAAGATAACGCGATTTTCGGCGGTTAGCGTGTCCATAAAGCTTTCAATAATGCGGGCTAACTCTCTGGCTTCAACCTCATCTTCTACAGTGTTCGGCGCTGCTATACAGGTTTCGAGCTCCTCCATGGCAAGGGTGTAATTGCAGCCTCGTTTGGCTGCTCCCTTTCGCCAATAGCTTTTCAGGGAAATGTTCCGAACAATTTTACAGATATAAGATAGCAAGGGGCTTGGTCGCGCTGGAGGAATGGCGTTCCAGGCGCCTAAGTAGGCGTCATTCACACATTCCTCCGCGTCCTGCCTGTTGTTCACTATGTTGTACGAGAGGTTATGACAAACTTTGCCATATTTTAAATCTAGCTCCCTGGTTGCCCGTTCTGAACGCTGGAAAAACATTGCAATAATTTGTTCATCTTCTAGCATCACATCGCCTCCCTTCCGGCTCTTTACCTATATACTACGGTTTTAACGGCGAATACTACAGCAATTACCAAACTTTTTCAAAAAAATTATACCATATTTTGCCTAAGTTTGTTTGCGGCAGTTTGCCGCTTTGGGTAATTCCTACGGTATGAGAGGTCAACCGGAGAAAGAGTATAGTGTTATACTTATAGATTTATATTAGTGTTGTTGCCAAGTTTAATTCCGACTATATTAATACAGAACTGGCAATAGTAATTATTGAAAAATCTTTCCTGGCAGAAAGTCCAGAATAAGGTTCTATTCTCCATATTGACTGAGGCTGGGGTTTTACTGGCTGGACTTTTTGGGATGGAAAGAAGTAAATATCCAGAGTCTGAGTAAAGCGGGCAGCCCTGATGACAATGCTGACGGCCTTATTTTGCAGAGATGTTTTGCCGAGCAATTAATATTGGTTCCTGTAACATATAATTTAGTTTCAATGAAGGCTGGAGGTAGAAATATGAAAATTTTGCAACTGCGGGTCAACGATGATCCCGCTTTAAAACGTCAATGTAAGGAGGTGGCAGTAGTAGATGATAATATCCGCGGCCTATTGCAGGATATGATGTTTACCTTGCAGGCCACGGAAAACGGCGCGGCCTTAGCTGCTAATCAGGTGGGCATTTTTTGGCGTTTGATAGTAATAGATTATTTTGATAACCGCTTAATGCTGGTGAATCCCCGGATAATAAGTGAAAGCGGCTCCCAAGAGTGCATTGAGGGTTGTTTGAGCTTTCCCGACCGGTTTGGCAAGACCATAAGGCCCTGGGAGGTTACGGTACAAGCTCTCACTGAAACTGGCCAAGAAATCGTTTTAACTGCCAAAGGTGAAATGGCCAAATGCTTTTGCCATGAAATAGACCATTTGGACGGTAAGGTGTTTATTGATAAGGTCATAGAATGGCTTTAAGCCTTTTATCAGCTAAAGTATATTTTAGGGTGCATAAGCTGATTGATTTAGCAATGAAAACAGCCGGGAAAGATCGTTCTTCCCGGCTGTTTTTATATTACCTTGCCGCTTATGGCGTTTCTACATAGTCTAATAGCTCTTGCCCATATTGGGTCAAGGCAATGCTGCCCTGTTCTAATTCTGCGGTATCACAGAGAAACCCCGGTTTTTGGGAGCCTGCCGCTACTGCTGCCTGTAATTCGTTGTATACCTGTGAAGTTTCATAGTAGCTGTAATCATAGCCTTTGAGGGCTATATCATAATCCAGGGTTATTATTTTTTTGTCAGCCAGAGCTTCTAAAGCTTTGGCGGTAGCCTTAATTGAGGCCATGTCCTCCATTTTGTCCTGAAGGTAAACTGGGGCCAGGGCAATAAAGCGCACACTGCCTTCGTCCTTTTTAGACATAATAAACCGGCAGAGGGGCAAATAATGATAAACCTTTAAGTCCCCTAATATTGCCTTTTCTTTAGTATTTAAAGAGGGTATTTGCGGGGGAACAGCTTTTCGGCGACTGCATTTACCTTGGCAGCAATGGTTTTGTTTTTTGTTCATTTTAGCTCCGTTATTTAATGGCTTGGCCTAATTCTTCAGCTTCCTCCAGAATGGTATGGCCCTGAATGTCGCCGGGGTCGTTAATACCGCCTGCTGTGAGTATGGCCGCTACGTTCCAGCGTAAATAAGCGCAAATGGCCTTGAAGTTATCGACTGACGGCGCCATGCTCTCCATATTAGTATCACCCATAACTGACAAAAATATAGCCTCTTGTATTGGTAAGGGTTTGGTTAAGGCAGGATATAATCTGTCAATCACGGTTTTAATTTGTGCGGTAAGGCCAAAGAAATATACCGGCGTGGAGAATACCACCATATCAGCTTGATACAATGCTGCCAATATATTTTGCATATCGTCCTTCTGTGCACATTCACCTTGATGTTTGACGCAATATTTACAGCCCTTGCAGGGACTGACCTTTACTCGTCCGGCAGCTATTTTTACCACCTTATTGCCGTTAGCTTTAGCCCCGGCTATAAAGGCTTCCGCTAAAGCGTCGGTATTACCGTGGGTTTGGGGACTGCCTGTTATGACCACAATGTTTTTTGCCATCTCTTTATCCTCCCTAATAGATGATGTTATTTATTACCTACATTATAGCTCATTTTAGTTGAAAAATCAGCATTATGCAAAAATTAAACACTCCCCTGAGGCTGAATTCGGGGGAGTGTTTCTTTTTGCAACCGGCTAATATCAAGCCGGAGGGGGGGTAGCTCCAATGTACCGGTCTGTCTGATGACAGTACAGACCGGAGGATTGCCTCCTTATAATATAAAGTTAGTCTAAGAGTGTTAAGAGGGCAATCTTCCGGCCTGTAGTTTCTTATTAATCACCTTTTGCCATAATAAACCGGCCCTTGTAGCTGTCCCTTATATGTTGACCTCATACGTTAAAGAGTAAGTCTGTGTAAGTGGGAAAAGGCCAAACCTTTTCTGGAACCATGGTTTCTAAGGAATCCGCTATACTGCGGAGCTCATTCATGGCGGGGAGCACCTCATCAGCCATATACAGGGCTGTGGCTTCAATATCAGTCTCGTCCTTCTCTGCCAAAACAGCCTCCAAATCTTTAATTTGCGTGAATAACTTTGCCGTTTCATCGCTCAATGTTGCGGCATAGGTTTCCTCCGCGGTTAAATCTAAGGCCAGACCGGAGGATTTTTTCAAGGCTAAGCTTTTAAATACGGATTTAGAGTATTTAAGTACAGCCGGCAGGATTTCCCGTTTAGCCATATCTATCATAGTGAGGGCCTCAATGTTGATAGTTTTGGTGTAATTTTCCATATTGATTTCATAGCGGGAATACATTTCTTCCTTTGTCAGGATACCATGTTTAGTTAGGAGGGCAATATTTTTTTCATTAATAAATTCACGCCGGGCTAAGGGTGTATTTTTCAGGTTAGGCAAGCCGCGTCTGGCTGCTTCCTCAGCCCACTCCTCGGAATAATTATTGCCGTTAAAGATAATTCTGCCGTGGTTGTGCAAGGTATTGGCCACATATTCCTCAATGGTTTTATCTATGTCGTCGGATTTTTCCAGTTTGTCCGCAATGTTACACAGGGATTCCGCTACCATGGTATTGAGGGCAAAGTTTAAGCCGGAAATGGACTGGGAGGAACCGGGCATTCTAAATTCAAATTTATTGCCTGTAAAGGCAAAGGGCGATGTTCTGTTTCTGTCAGTATTGTCTTGGTCCAGTACAGGTAGGCTGTCAACGCCGGTTTCCAGCTTATTGCCGTTAGTTGCCACCGATTTACCATTAAAGGCGGCATACAAGGTATTGGTGAGGTATTCCCCTAAGAATATAGAAATAATGGCTGGCGGCGCTTCATTGGCTCCCAAGCGGTGGTCATTGCCGGCAGTAGCCACACTGAGCCTAAGGAGGTCTGCGTAAGTGTCTACCGCTTCAATAATGGCGCAGAGGAAAGTGAGGAATTGCTTGTTCTCCTCTGGCTTTTTACCGGGTTCCAGTAGGTTTTCCCCTAAGTCGGTGCCAAGGGACCAGTTATTATGCTTACCGGAGCCATTCACCCCGGCAAAGGGTTTTTCATGCAGCAAACAGGCCATTTGGTGGTTGCGGGCTACTTTCTTCAGTAGCTCCATAGCTAGCTGGTTTTGGTCAGCCGCCATATTGGCTTTGGTGAAAATGGGGGCAAATTCATGTTGGGCTGGCGCTACCTCATTATGCTTGGTTTTACTGTAAATACCCAAAGACCAAAGATTATCATCTAAATCCTTCATAAAGGCGTTGATGCGGTCCTTGATATTACCAAAATAGTGGTCGTCTAATTCTTGGCCCTTGGGGGCTTTGGCGCCGAACAGTGTGCGGCCTGTCAGTATTAGGTCCTTTCTCTGTTTAAAGAAGCTCCTGTCAACCAAAAAGTATTCCTGTTCCGGACCAACATTAACCGTTATACGGCTGGCCGGGTTGCCTAAACATTTGAGAACCCTTAAAGACTGCTTGTTGAGAGCTTCCATAGAACGGAGCAAGGGGGTTTTTTTATCCAAAACCTCACCAGTGTAGGAACAAAACGCTGTGGGAATATAGAGTGTGCCGTCTTTTACAAAGGCGTAGGATGTGGGATCCCAGGCGGTGTAACCCCTGGCCTCAAAGGTAGCCCGGAGGCCGCCGGAGGGGAAACTGGAGGCGTCTGGTTCCCCCATAATTAGGGCTTTGCCGCTGAATTCCATGATTGCCCGTCCGTCGGCAGTGGGGGATATAAAGGAATCGTGCTTTTCTGCGGTAACGCCGGTCATGGGCTGAAACCAATGGGTATAGTGGGTGGCGCCTTTTTCCAGGGCCCAGTCCTTCATGGCGTTAGCTACTATCTGGGCTATTGACGGTTCCAGGCTTAACCCTTGTTCCATTGTATCCTTTAATGCCTGGTAAGTATCTTTAGGTAACCTTTCCTTCATAACAGCCTCATTAAATACCTTGGAGCCAAATAACTCCGTAACTCTGTCTTTACTCATTTTTCTACCTCCTAAATTTGCAAAAAGATTGGTGGCAATAAATATTTTTATAGCTTGAAAATTAAAAAAGCTGTTAGAAATACGTCTAGTATTTCCAACAGCTTCATTGCTGACGCTATTAAAT
>DXZC01000046.1 GCA_019415505.1 Peptococcaceae bacterium
AGACAGATTAAAAGGAGGTAATTACCATGACAGTAAAACAAATTTCTGTTTTTGTGGAAAATAAACCGGGCAAATTGGCGGAGTTTACTGACACTCTCTCCAGTCAAGGTATCAGCATGCGGGCCTTGTCCATTGGTGAAACTCCTGATTTTGGCATTGTGCGGATTATTGTAAACGATTCCTACAAAACAGCCTGCGTTTTGAAGGACGCCGGTTATGTGTTCTCAGTAACCCCGGTAATTGCCGTTGCCATTTCTGACGAACCGGGCAGCTTTTCACAGATTATTAAGCTGCTGGGGGATAACGGCATTAATATTGAATACACCTATGCTTTTACCGCCCGGGAGAAGGATATGGCCTATATGATTTTCCGGGTGGCTGATGAAGAAAAGGCCATAGAGGTTTTAACCAGCCACGGTAAAAAGCTTATCACCCAGGATGAACTCAATCAAATTTAAGGTTTCTAATGTAAGAGATAAGAGACAACCCCGCTTAGGCGGGGTTGTTTTTTTCTTTCCGGACTAGGGTATTGACAAAAATTTACATTTATTTACAAAAAGCTATATTTACCATATACAAATCTTGCTAACATCTGTTATAATACCAGTAGTATAGTAATAAAATTTATAAGATATTTATTTTAAGTTAGTTGCGAAGGGATAGATTGCTTTGAAGTGTGAAAAGTGCGGAGCTGATGTTAGGGTAGAGGAGGGAATTTGTCCTGTTTGTGGTAACCCCTGTGGTGATTCACAGCAGGATAAATTCGGCGATACCATTAAAATAGAGTTTGAAATAACCCCAACGGAGAATGAGAAGGACGAAATTGCGGGTGATTCCCCGGTTGAGCCTACAACCGTTGGGCCAGAATCGGCTGAGCCTACAATGGTTGAGCCGGAATCGATTGAGCCTACAACGGTTGAGCCGGAATCGGCTGAGACTGCAACGACTGAGCCTAAATCGGTTGGGTCTGGGGAAGATGGGGAGCAGTCCCCCTCCTCCGATAAAGGGCAAAAACCGGCTATTACAGCGGAGCCAGGAACCCCAAAAATTAGAAATACAAAGCGGAAACGTAATTATGATGATGTGGTGAAGTCTAAGGGCAGTGGTGAAAACGCAGGTATTAAAGCCGCAATAATTGTTTTATCCATTCTCATTCTGACCATAGCCATTGGCACCTTTATATTTGTGAGATCGGAAATTAAGCATGATACTACCGTGCGCTATAATAAATTGGTGGAGATGGGAGCTAAAGAGGGCGTCAGTAAGCTAAAGGTTGATAATGACTTAGGCAAGTTCCTCTATGTATCTGGGGTCGCGGATTATTTGCCTCTTTCAGAGGAGCCGGGTAAAGAGGGCGGCGAGGAATTGGAGCGGTTAACCAATGGCACTCTAGTTACCTTAGATGAAAAAACCGACCGTCTCTACTGGCTGGTTACCGATTACTCTACCGGGGTTCAGGGCTATGTTTCCGCGGCTTACTTGACCTCAGATCCAGATAAGGTTATTAAGCTACAAAACGACTCCTTAGCTTCTTTAGGCGATATTGGCGTTAAGGAAGAAAAGGTGCAGGCTTTGTATTATGTACTCAATGCCGGGGTTGGCATTGGCATCTACAGCGACACCTCTTTAGCTGACGATAAGGCTATTGACGTTTTAGTGGACGGCAATACTGTGGGCCTAGTAGATAAGTTTAGCGATAATATTTGGCGTGTTTATGATTACAAGGGTTCTCAATATGGCTATATGGAGAGCAAATATCTGACCGATAATTTAGAAGCCCTGGAAATGGCCAAGGAAGCCGCTGCTGAGGAAGAGGACGCTGCTAAGGAGGAAGAAGAGGAGAAAGATAAAGAGGAAAAGCAGGGTCCAGAGTATTATGTGTCCTGGTCTGAATCAGCTCTCTCCGTGCGCGACGGCCCCACCAAGGAAACTGGCAACCAGGTAAATAGGATTGAGTACGGCGATGTTGTAGAGGTAATTGAGGAAACTAACGATACTTTTTGGTACGTTTATATTCCCAGCTTAGATATGTACGGCTATGTGAAAGGAGTTTGCCTCTCTCCGGTGGAAGATGACGCCGACAGTGATGAGTGAACTAATAATTAACTATTAAAATAAAAAAATCCCACCCTTTTAACAGGGGTGGGATTTTTTATTTTTGGTAAAAAGCCGGTAAAGTCTCCGGGGCCATAATTGTAAATTTTACTAACTAACCGCTAAATACTAGGGTATATCTTTGCTATCAGGGAAAATACTAAGAAAAATATGATTTTACATAGTTTTTACAAAACTAAGGTAAACCATTTTACATTGAGGCTTTAGAATTAGACCAGAAATCAAAAATGAAGGAGATTGAATAATGAAACCAATGAAAAAATTACTTGCAGCTTTAATGACTGGAGCAATGCTCTTATCATTTGCTGCCTGCGGCGGCAACGATGCTGACAGCGGCAGCGAGGGAGGTTCCGGTTCCTTTGACACCACAGCGGACATCAGCGTAGTATCTCGTGAGGACGGCTCCGGCACCAGAGGCGCTTTTATTGAACTTTTTGGTATTGAAGAAGAGGATTCCAGCGGCAATAAAGTGGATAACACCACAGATAACGCTATTATCACCAACAAAACCGACGTTATGTTGGCTAATATTGCCGGTGATGTAAACTCTATCGGCTATGTTTCCCTCGGCTCCCTCAATGATACAGTAAAATCTGTTAGCGTTGACGGCGTGGAAGCCACAGCGGAAAATGTTAAAACTGGTACTTATACTGTTTCCCGTCCCTTTAATATCGCCACCAACGGCCAACCCTCGGAATTGGCCAGTGATTTCATTTCTTACATTTTAAGCTCTGAAGGTCAAGCAATTGTTGATGAAAACGGCTACATTGCCGTAGATGACGCCGCCGCCGCTTATGCCGGCTCTACTCCCAGCGGTAAGTTAGTTATCGCCGGTTCCTCCTCTGTATCGCCGGTAATGGAAAAATTGGTAGAGGCTTATCAGGCTGTGAACGCCAACGCTGAAATTGAAATTCAAACCAGTGACTCCACCGCCGGCATGACCGGTTGCTTGGAAGGTACCTGCGACATCGGTATGGCCAGTCGTGAATTAAAAGACAGTGAAAGCGCTTTGACCGCTACCGCCATTGCTTTAGATGGTATAGCTGTAATTGTAAATTTGGAAAACCCCTTGACTGACCTCTCTAAAGACCAAGTGAAAGCTGTTTACACCGGTGAAATAACCACCTGGGACGGTCTTGAGTAAGCTGACCCCCGTATTCTTCCTCGCCGATAAAGAGAGCTCTCTCAACCCTCTCTCTTTATCGGCTCCTTATTGTAAATCGTTAATCTTAGAGATATAGAGAAGTGATATTATGAATCATTTTCGCGAAAAATTTATGAAGTATGTCTTTCTACTGGCGGCCATTGCCACTGTGGGAGCTGTCATACTTATCTGCGTATTCCTCTTTAGCGGCGGTATTCCGGCTATGGCGAAAATTGGCTTTTTCGATTTTCTCCTAGGTAAGGATTGGAAGCCCTCCAATATTCCGCCCTCCTTTGGCATTTTACCCATGATTGTGGGTAGCTTTATGATTACCGGCGGTGCCATACTTTTTGGCGTGCCCATCGGTATATTGACGGCGGTGTTCATGTCCCACTACTGCCCCGCCAAGCCCTACCGAGTTTTAAAGCCAGGGGTGGAGCTGTTGGCTGGTATTCCCTCGGTTGTCTACGGCTTCTTTGGCTTGGTAGTTTTAGTTCCCCTGGTGCGGGCCTATTTGCCGGGTAATGGCAGCAGTATATTTACTGCCGCTCTGCTCCTGGGGATAATGATTCTACCCACGATAATGGGTGTGTCAGAGGCCGCTATCCGGGCTGTGCCTGGGCAGTATTACGAAGGCGCTCTGGCCCTAGGAGCCACTAAGGAGCGGGCTATTTTTTCTACAGTGCTGCCGGCGGCTAAATCCGGCATTCTCGCCGGCGTGGTGCTCGGCATTGGCCGGGCCATTGGTGAAACCATGGCTGTAATAATGGTAGCCGGCAACCAAGCGCGTATGCCGGAAGGCATATTCCAAGGTATTCGTACCATGACGGCTAACATCGTACTGGAGATGGGCTACGCCGCGGATTTACACAGGGAAGCCCTGATTGCTACTGGGGTAATATTGTTTATCTTTATTTTGCTAATCAATTTTACCTTCCAAATCCTGAAAAGGAGGATGAATAAAGAATGAAACAGAAAACCACCTCTGTTATCTACCGTTCTCTGGTGGCGTTAGCTACAGTAGCCACCTTCGGCATCCTGCTTTTCTTAATTATTTACATTTTGGTCAAGGGCATACCCTATCTACAGCCCTCTCTGTTTGCCCTGGAATATACCTCCGACAATGTTTCCCTTTTCCCGGCGGCTATAAACACCGTGGTCATGACTTTTCTCTCCCTGCTCATCGCCATACCTTTTGGCATCTTCACCGCCATTTATTTGGTGGAATATGCCCAAAAGGGCAATAGGTTTGTGGCCATAATACGGTTAACAGCGGAAACCCTTTCCGGTATACCTTCCATTGTCTATGGCCTTTTTGGTCTATTATTCTTTGTGACATATTTAGGCTGGGGCTATTCTCTCATTGCCGGCGCCGCTACTCTGGCGATTATGATTTTGCCCCTTATTATGCGCACCACTGAGGAGGCGTTGATTTCCGTGCCTGACACCTTTCGTGAGGCCAGCTTTGGGTTGGGAGCGGGACATTTACGCACAATTTTTAGAATAGTGCTGCCAGCGGCTGTGCCGGGTATTTTGGCTGGCGTTATCTTGGCCATTGGCCGCATCGTAGGGGAGACCGCAGCCCTTATTTATACGGCGGGAACCGTGGCTAAGTTGCCGGAAGGCATTTTCTCCTCCGGTCGTACGCTGGCAATACATATGTATACTCTATCCAGCGAGGGTCTACATACTAACGAAGCTTATGCCACCGCGGTAGTGCTCTTACTATTGGTGCTGGTAATCAATACGGTATCTGCCATGATAGCGAAAAGGGTGACGAAAATATGAGTGAAGCAAAAAATATTAAATTAAAAATAGAAAATTTGGATCTCTTTTATTCGGAGTTTCAAGCTCTAAAAGATATTAATATGGCCATTGCCGCCAAGGAAATTACCGCCTTTATCGGTCCTTCAGGTTGCGGAAAATCCACCTTGCTAAAATCAATCAATCGGATGAACGATTTAGTGGAGGGTTGCCGCATAGAAGGGAAAATACTTCTGGATAATGAGGATATCTTCGGCGCTATGGACGTGAATATACTCCGCAAAAGGGTGGGCATGGTGTTTCAAAAGCCCAACCCCTTTCCCATGAGCGTATACGATAATGTGGCCTACGGACCCCGAACCCACGGCGTTAAGGCCAAGGTTAAGCTGGACGAAATTGTGGAGCGTTCCCTGTCCGCGGCGGCCATTTGGGATGAAGTGAAGGACAGGTTAAGAAAGAGCGCCCTGGGTCTGTCCGGCGGCCAGCAACAGCGCCTCTGTATTGCCCGGGCTTTGGCTGTGGAGCCGGAAATATTGCTGATGGACGAACCAACCAGCGCCCTGGACCCTATATCCACCACCAAGATTGAGGATCTTGCCACGGAATTAAAAAAAGATTATACTATTGTTATGGTAACCCATAATATGCAGCAGGCTGCCCGTATTTCTGATAAAACAGCGTTTTTCCTCTTGGGTGAGGCTGTAGAATTCGGCGACACGGAAAAAATATTTTCTATGCCCCAAGATAAGCGTACGGAAGATTACATAACAGGGAGGTTTGGTTAATGCGCACAAAGTTTGACATACAATTAGACCAGCTTAATACGGAGCTTATAGAAATGGGGGCGAGAATAGAAAACGCCATATCCCTAGCTAATGAAGCCCTTTTAGAACAAAATGTGGCCAAGGCCAAAAAGGTTATGGAAAAGGACGAAAAGATTGACCGCATGGAGCGTTCTATTGAGCGTATGTGCCTGATGCTGTTACTACAGCAACAGCCGGTGGCCCGTGATTTACGCCTGATATCCTCAGCTTTGAAAATGATAACTGATATGGAACGCATTGGGGATCAGGCGGCGGATATCTCTGAGTTAACCATTGAATTATCCCATGAGCCTTACATAAAGGAGCTTATCACGATTCCCCAAATGGCGGCGGCAACTACGGCCATGGTGAAAAAAAGCATTGACGCCTATGTTAATAAGGATTTAGATTTGGCTCGCGAGGTTATAAAAGAGGACGATGTAGTAGACGACCTTTTTGTGGAAGTAAAAGACGACCTAATTGAAATGATTGCCAGGGATGTAACCAATGGCACCCAGGCCCTAGATTTGCTAATGGTAGCAAAGTATTTTGAACGTATCGGCGATCATGCCGTTAATATTGCCGAATGGGTGGAATTTTCCATTACCGGCAACCATAAATCTGCCGAAACCCTGTAATGTAGGCAAAGGACTGATATAATTATGATGATTTATTGTGTGGAAGATGATAAGAATATTCGGGATTTGGTAGTATACGCTATTGGCAATAGCGGTTTATCGTGCCAAGGCTTTGAGGACGCCGCCTCCTTTTACCGGGGTTTGAAAAAAGAAACCCCCGATTTAGTTCTCTTAGATATTATGTTACCTGGGGAGGACGGCATTTCCATTCTGAAGCACTTAAAAAAATATGGTGAAACTGAGCATATACCTGTTATTATGCTGACTGCCAAAAGCGGCGAATATGACAAGATTCAGGGTTTAGACTTAGGGGCGGACGATTATGTAACCAAGCCCTTCAGCGTTATGGAGCTTATTTCCCGCATTAAAGCAGTATTGCGCCGGGTGGCCCCTGCCGCTGACGCTGAGTTAGTAGTGGGCAATATTAGGCTGAATCCCGCTCGTCACCGGGTATTTGTTCAAGAAGTTGAGATTTCCTTAACCAACCGTGAATTCCAGCTCTTACAATATTTAATGGAAAACCAAGGCATAGTCCTGGGCCGGGATACCCTGTTGGAGAGGGTCTGGGGTTATGACTATCAGGGTGAAACCCGCACTATTGATGTGCATATCCGCACTCTGCGCCAAAAACTGGGAACCGAGGGCGAGCGCATAGAGACGGTACGCAGCGTAGGCTACCGCATGGGAGGTGCCAGATGAAGGAACGAATTTTCTGGGCTATGTGCATTATCGTAATCGTAGCTATATTTCTCACAACCCTCTTTATTTCCGTGCTGACCTTTCGGGAATTCCGCCTTAATATGGAGGAGGAGTTGCAAAACCAGGCTCAATACGTTGCCGCGGGCTTAGAGGAAAGCGGCGAGGAGTATTTGCAAGTCTTGACTAACTACCCAGCTACCAACAGAATTACCTTAGTTTCCGCTGACGGCGCTGTGCTTTATGACAATAAGGCTGACGAATCCGCCATGGAAAATCATAAAGACCGCCAGGAGATAGAGCTGGCTTTAGCCCAAGGTGAGGGGGAGGATACCCGCCTATCCGCTACCATGGGCCAGGAAACCTATTATTATGCCATTAAATTAGCGGATAATACAGTGCTGCGCATGGCTAATACTACGGACAGCGTTTTTGCCACCTTCCTCAGTATGTTTCCCTGGATGATTGCCTTAATGCTCCTGGTATTTTTAATAGCTTTAGCCATATCTCGCCGCCAAACTAAGTGGATAGTGGCGCCTTTAAATAACTTGGATTTACAAAACCCCACGAACAATGAGTCCTATGGTGAATTATCCCCCTTACTGCTGCGGATACATCAGCAAAATCAGGAAATTGACCAGCAGATTGAGGCGATTAAAAATCAAAGGCAGGAGTTTGAGACCATTACGGAAAATATGTCCGAGGGCTTAATTCTCCTGAATCATGATTGCCATATTCTCTCCGTGAACCGCAGCGCCATAGCCTTGCTAGGGGCTGAGGAGCGGGACTATGAAGGCCGCCATATCCTGGAGTTAAACCGCAATCTTTTCTTACAAAAGGTGGCGGAAAAAGCCTTGCGCGGCGAGGGCTGCGAGGAAACTTTTACTAAGGATAACAGCTTTAGCCTGGTACAGGGTAGTCCCGTTTACCAAGACGGGGTTATAAAGGGCGCGATTATCTTGGTTTTAGATGTAACTGAGCGGCACAAGGCCGAGGCCCTGCGCCGGGAGTTCTCCGCTAATGTCTCCCATGAGTTGAAAACCCCCCTTACCGCTATATCCGGTTATGCGGAGTTATTGGAAAACGGCCTGGTGGATACTAAGGATATTGCAGATTTTTCTCACCGTATTCATCAGGAGGCGCTCCACCTGATAGATTTAATTGACGATATTATGGAAATCTCCCGTTTGGATGAACAAAATATAGCTTATTTGTGGGAGAAAACAGATATTTATGCTTTAGCTCAGGATGTAGTCGCCCGGTTGGAGCATTTAGCTAAATCTAAGGATATTACCGTAAAAATCAAGGGCCGCCCCACTATAATTGAGGCAGTACCCCGTTTAATGGATGAGCTGATTTACAATCTGGTGGATAATGCCATTAAATACTCTGAAAAAGGCACAGTTGTTACGGTGGAAGCCGAGGACACCGGTGCCGTGGCAGTTTTATCCGTGGAGGATCAGGGCGTTGGCATTCCCTCGGAGTATCAGGAGCGGGTTTTTGAACGGTTTTTCCGGGTTGACCAGAGCCATGCCAAGGCCACAGGCGGCACCGGTTTGGGATTGGCCATTGTTAAGCACGTAGTTACCTACCACAACGGCACTATTGCCTTGCGCAGCGTACCTAACCAAGGCACTAAAATTACCGTATCTCTACCTCTTTAAATATAAAGCAGTATCTCCTAAATAAGCCTCAATATGAAATCCGAACCCCTGGTGGGTTCGGATTTTTGCGTATAGATCCTATGTAATTTTTATGGTCCTTATATCCTTATGGTTTATACGGTTCCTATGACCCTTTAAATGCCTCTATGTAATGGTAGTCCCGACAAATATCTCTGGGAACCGTTAAAAAATGCGGCAACTATGTTAAACTTTCTTTGGCTTGGCCCTAATATATAATATGGCGCCAATTTTTTTTGCTATGAATACTAAGGTGCTTGCGCAACAGTCTTGAAGCGGGGCGGCAAAGACTGGGCAGATAAAAACTCACTTTAGGCGGGAAAAAGAGCTATCTTTGCTGTAATAGCCTTACTGTAATAAAAAATCTTATGGTCTAATTTGCGCCTAATATTGTTGTTGGTTTTACCAAATTGTTTAATTTCAACAATAATATATATGATTTTCTACAAATTGGCAGACAGCTAAAAAATATATGCTATAATTGGAAGCGACAAAAGAATTTTAGGGAAAACTGAGCGGCCAGGCCAAAACCTTGGCAGGCAAAATGAGTTTTACGGTTCCGACCTCCAGCCTTGGCTCTCAGGGTTAAGCTGAGAGGTTAATTGGGGGGCCATTTTAGCGGCGGCCAGGAGCTAAAGACCTTAGAATAAAGGTAGAGGTTAGTTTGGTTCCCTTGCTTTTTGCCGTCATAATGGAGTGAAATAAGCTATAAACGAGTGGAATAAGTTTTAAGACAAAACCATTAGCCTTTTTGTTGAGGCCAACATAGTTTTTAAGGGCAAGAGCAAAAAATGGCAAGAACTAAAAATGGCAAGAACAAGAATTGGTAAGTACAGATTTTATCAGAGAAAGGAGTCGCTTATGAAGAAAAAGATAGTATTAATAGGAATGGTTTTTATCTTTTGCCTCAGTATATCAATGAACGTATTCGCTGAAGATCTGGAATCTCAAAACTACCTGGAACCTGTAGAGGCCCCGGCAAAAGAAGTTATGGCTGACGCTACTTCAACTACCTACAATGAGTATGACTTGTACAATCAACTGCGCTCACAATCCACCGCAACCTTGGCGAAAAAGGGCTATTCCCAAGATGATATTCAAAGCATTAAGAATACCTCTTATCAAACGCTTTTACGGGAAAGAGGCAATCTTTCTATTGAAGAACTGCAAGGTTACGGATATAGTGATGAACAAATTGCTATATTAAAAAATCCGGACTCAACTGACGCCGAATTGTTGCGGGCAGCTAGTAAACTTACAATCCAAACGGTCATAGAAAAGCTTGATTATCACCCCAATAATTATACCTATTCCACTGTTTATGTTGAGTGGAAATGGGAACCTATGGCCACATCTTTATATACAGATGACGCGGGTATATCTTGGAGTGGCGAAATGACTCTTATGGATTATGGTGAAAACGACAAGTCACGTTATTCATTATACAAAAGAAATAGCTCAACGCAAACAGTTAGTATGTCAACAAGAGGTTTTACTCAGAATGATTACGTTAGTATGGGGCATGCCGTAAAAATTCCGGAGTTTAATCTTTCTGAATACGCCAGCGGCGCTACTTCGCCGGTGGGCCCGTCTGGGTCAAAGAATTATACATATAAGGGTGCGGCAAGGGTTGCCTTAAAACATCTGGGGCGACTGAGTTATCTTGAGTCCCAAGGCGCCTATGCTCATTACGCGTCTAAAGTTAGCGGCATATCAATAAGTGTATATCCGCCGTCAATATCAATAAGTTTCTCCAAATCACCCTATGCTACTTACAGAGATAGTGACTATAGAACAACTAGCAATATTTAAAGTTGATTAAAAATAGGGCGGTTTCCTTTGCTCTGCGCTTTGAGACTCTTAATGCAGCCGGGGAAGTGTTCCCCTTTATTTTTAAATAGTGTGTAAAGGGAGTTGTGATATCTTGAAAAAACTAATGCTGATGTGTTGCTTGCTTTTTTGCCTCTTTGCCGCTGCGGCCTGCGGCGAAGCAAATAACGCTGAAAATAGCGCTATCTATTTAGATGAAAATGGCTATTGTAACTTTGGCTCGTGGGCTGCGGAGAACGATCTCAACCTTAACGGCGCCCAAGGCTGGGCCACTCTATATATGAAATCCCCTGGGGAGTTAGATGAATGGCTTGAAGAAAACGACCTGGCAGGTAAGATCAGCGGCCAGGAATTACAGGAAAATTGGTCGGCGGCAATCTTGGCCCGCCTCCAGTGCCCCGATAGCCTATTAGAAGACCTTTACAATGCCGATACAGCCGGAATCGCCAAGTTTCGGGCCTATGGCGACGACTACCTGGCTGAGGAGTTGGCGGCGGAAAAAGCCCGCACTGGCGGGGAACCGCCCAGCTATATTGACCAAAACGGCGCCTATGATGTTGGAGCCTGGGGCGATTATGACGCCAGCGGCGTAGAAGATGATATGACGAAGTATGCTGCCACTGATGAAGCTTTGCTTGCTTTTATTGAGGCGGAAGGCAATGAGGCGGTATATACTGTGGACGGTCTGCGCCAGCATTACGCTTTCTCTATTATTGATATAGCGGGGACTTCAGACACAGCCTTACAAAAGCTTTATGGTGCGGATCAGGAGGGTATTAATAAATTTCGCGCTTATTATAACGAGGTTTTTTGTCAAGTAAAGCCGGAGTCATAAGTCGGTTAAATTAAGCCCTTAACCCTCCCCAGAATGGCGGCGGAATCTGTTTACAGAGCTGAAACACCCCTGCCAATTCTCTACTAAAGGCGCTCCTGGAGTACGAATTCTTAAATGCCGGCGCTTTCCAGGCCTGGCCCTTGGTTTACAGCTTTGGCTCCTAGTGACAATTATTTAAATTGCCGCCTAATGCTTGATAAAACGCCGGGCGGATAAAAAAAGAGGCGGGGCAACAGCCCCGCCTTTTCGCGAATATGGAGAGTTATTTATGGCAATATATTATATGGCTATGCTCGGATTTTTGTGCTTAGTTTTTATTCCGCCGCTGACTTTTCCACCGCTAAATTAGTATCTAGAGTCTCAGTCGCGGTATCAGCGTCCAGGGCGTCTTTTTTCTCCGCCTCTAAAGCTATATTCTCAGCTTCAAGCTGGGCTTTTTTGCTTTTATGGGCTGAGCGGAACATAACTACTGAGGTGTAGAGGAGAACGGCTATTACTATCCAGCGCAAAATATCTATGGGCAGCTCCTTGACCAGTAAGACGGCGATGACCACCCCGATAGTACCAAATAGCTGCCCAGCTAAATTGGCCTTAATATCGTAGGCTCCTTCTTTGATGAATTTGATACCCGCCGCGGGCATGAGAAAGGCGTAGGAACCCATCATAATGGGGAAGGCCACTCTGGGGCTCATGCCTAAGGCATAGACCATAGCCATCATTGGGGCATAGCAGCCAATGCCAATGGCGGAGCAGGCCCCCAGGAAGATGTTGAGAACTATGGCTACAATTAGCTTCCAACCGGCTAGACCTGTGGCTTCGCCGCCAGCGGGCATCCAGCCTACTATACCGGCGAACATCGTAAAGGCCACGATAATCAGGGCAATAGCCATAGAGAGCTGTATGGCCCGTTCCGGCAGCTTTGAGACAATACCCGCCCCGAACCGGGCGCCCACGGCGGCGGCCACAATCAGTGAAATTAAGGTAATTGGGTCAACTTCGATAATAGTTATGAATAAGAACGTCTCCACAGCGCAGGGTATTACGCTGATGGTATTTAAGGTTCCGGGTATATATTTATCCGGCACTAATTTAAAGAGCTTGAATAACGAGGTCTGCGGCCCATAGGAGCCGATTCCCAGTGCATCGAAAAACATGGTAAAGCCGGATATTGCTCCTAAGCCAAAAAAGTTGGCCTTGGATATTCTATGTTTATTGCGTTTTATGTCACGACCCAAGACAAAGGTAAAAATACCAGTTACCAGCACAAGGGCTGCCTGTAAGCCATGAATAAGTAATGATCCCATAGTTTCCCATCCTTTCCCCGGTATCTAGGATAAAAGCCGAGGCCAGCCCGGAATAGCTTCTCCTGTATTAAGGGCTGACCTCATTTTTTCCGGCCCCGGTAGTGGCTGGGGCTAACCCCAGCCCCGGAGCCTTTACTGATCCGGTTATTTTAAGATTCCTTATATTCCTCTTCCGCTTCTTCAATGATGCTTCTAATGGCGCTAGCCGCGCCTTCGGGCAGGGGCATAACCTTATGGCTGTCTAAAATGCGTTTGACCTCCGCGTCGGCCCTTTCTTCCGCGGTGGTTTTGCCTTCCATTTCCCAGGTTTCCCGCATGGTGCGGCAGAAGATTTTCGGGGCGCTCTGTTCAGCCCGGAAGTGCTCAAAGGTGTGGGGATGGCTGACAAATTCGCCGCCAGGTCCTAATTCCCTGATCAGGTTAACGGCTAAAGTATCGTCATTTACTTGTACGCCATTGATGACTTTTCTAATCATGGAGTACATTTCATTGTCTAAAATAAGCTGGCCCATATCAAAGGTAATGCCCAAATCCAACATACCGGCGCCGTAAATTAAGTTTGCGCCACCCTGGGCTGCTAACAAAGCGGTGAGGGTTTTTTCGTGGGCTGCCTGAGCGTCGGGAATTTTGCTGTCAGCCTAACCGCCCGCCACGAAGCTGGGTAAATTATAGAACTGGGCCAGCCGGGCTACTGAGGCGCTAATCATACCGAGTTCCGGGGCGCCTACCGGGGCGGTGGTATAGCGGAGGTCCATTAAAGTGGTGGAGCTGGCGTAAATGCAGGGCGCGCCCTTCTGAGTAAGCTGGCTTAAAACTATGGCGCTGAGAACCTCGGCATTATGAGTCACTAAGGTGCCGGCTAAGGTTACAGGGGAGGTGCCGCCGGCCATGGCCATGGAGATAATGTTTACCGGAATGCCAGCCTTAGCCGCTAACATAATTACGTCTGTGCATTCGGGGATGAGTTTAAGCAAGCTGGTAGGGCATGTGTTAAAGGAAATAATGGGTCTTTCCTTTAATTTATCCTCACCGCCAACTACCGCCGCGGCCATTTTAATGAGCTTGTAGGCGTTTTTGGTGCCATCAGCGCCAATAAAAAAGTGTTTGCTGGTATTGGGGAAAATCGCTTCCGCGTTATGCAGGGCCTGGGCTGGTCCGGGGAAATCCTGGGATACCACGGCGCGGTAGGATATGTCCAGATTGGGGAGGTAATCGCTTAGTAAGGTTATGTCTGCTAAGTCCTTTTTGGTGCTGGGGCGGTACTCTTTGCTGTCAATATCCCGCACGAAAACGCCTTCGCCGAAGTTAACAAAGCCCACGCGGTTTTTTTCTAAGGTATAATCTTTTTCCGGGTCCCGACCGGCCAAGGTCAGGGTGGGGGGAGCGGTGCGAACGGCGTCCTCAACCACATAGGGGGGAATCTTCACAATCATGGTGTCGTTATTTACCTGGCAGCCGCCACCGGCGAAAACTTCCCTGGCTTGGGGGCTGTCAACTCTGACGCCGACGTTACTCAAAACATCTAAGGACGCTAAGTGGATGGTTTGTAATTCATCTTGGGAGTATCCCACGATACCAAAGCTACCTAAACCGTTAAATACGGCCTGCTTATTTTTTCTGGTCATATTAATCTCTCCTTTTATGAATTTGCTTTATGATTTTGCTCTTTGTGGTATAGGGAGGTTCCGGAGCCTCCCTAAGACGGCTGGGGGCTGTTGTTTTGCCAGCCCTGGGGTTGATCGTCGCGGTACCATAATCCTCGCCGTTTGTTTTATACACTCCAATAACGCAACTTCTGTGCCAAATAAGGCAATGCAGGCTAAAGAAATATGAAAGGACCTGTATAAAGCCTTAAATTTTTTCAGTTTAGGCATCTGGAATCCCTATAACCGGTTGAAATAAGCCCAATATCGGTAAAATTGTGTTGTTGCGTCTTATAAAAAATGCAGAAAAGCATTGATTAGATTTTGGCGATGAGGTTTCCTTTTGTGGCAACTGGCGTAAATTCTCTCTAGGGTGGGATTTTTAAGACTTAAAAACAAAAATGCACAGACGCATCACGATAATGCGTCTGTGCATTTGCTATTTATTCTACTCTCGTGTCTTATTTTAGATCCTTCCGGGCACGGGCCTTCTGTAAAATTCTCACCACAGTGCTTTGGTTAACCTCCAATAGCTTGGCCGCTTCATAGGTGCTGCCGCTCATCTCATAGGCTTGTTGGGCCAAGGCTGTTTCCAATTCCGCTTTAGCTTGTTTTAGCGGCATTATGCCCGTATAAATCAGACTGCCCTGTTTCTCGCTTTCAGAATGTAGATACTTACTCAGCTCTTCTTCCCCCAGGATGTCGCTTTCCGAGGCTACCATGGCCCTCTCCACGGTGTGCTGTAGCTCCCGGACATTACCCGGCCAATCGTGGCGGGCTAAGAGATTTAAGGCTGAGGTAGAAAATTGCTTATTCAAGTTATATTCATAGTTAAATTTTTGTAAAAACATATTGGCCAAGGGTATAATGTCCTTTACCCTCTCCTTGAGCGGGGCTAAATGTATGGGCATGACCTCAAGGCGGTAGTATAGGTCGCCCCGGAAGTCACCGGATTTAACCATAGCCTTCAGGTCCCGGTTGGTGGCGGCAATCACCCGCACGTCAATGGGGATTTTCTTAGTACCGCCTACTCTGGTAATCTGCCGTTCTTGCAGAAATTCCAAAAGCTTTACCTGTAGCTCTAAGGGCAATTCACCGATTTCGTCAAAGAAAACCGTGCCCCCGTTAGCCACCTCTATTTGGCCTTTTTTACCTTTTTTGGCTGCGCCGGTAAAGGCCCCTGGCTCATAACCAAAG
>DXZC01000047.1 GCA_019415505.1 Peptococcaceae bacterium
ATACCCCAGCGACCCCGCCGCAAAATCACCTACCTCAGATATTTTGTGTTTATTGCTTCCCTTTTGTTTGTGGGGGCGCTCTTTGTCTTGAAGATACCCAATTTACCCCAAATTATGTTTTACTGCTTTATCCTGGGCAATGCCCTGTATTACGCTGCGGGAATAGCGCTGGCCCTAATCTTTAAGGACAATCGTGCCTTTTGTAAATATCTTTGCCCCATCACCGTTTTTTTAAAGCCAGCCAGTTATTTTTCTTTACTCCGGGTTAAAAACGATACAGCTAAATGCGTGAATTGTCACAAGTGTCAAAAGGTTTGTCCCATGAATGTTGACATGACCGATAATTCCCGGAAACGCTGTAATGGGACAGAGTGTATACTGTGCCTGGAATGCATCAACCAGTGCCCCCAAAAAGCCTTGCATTTATAATAGGGCTTGGAACAGCGTTAACGCTCTGGGGAGAGGTTACGGTCCTCAAATCCGGTTAAAAAACAGCTTGCCAAATTGACAAAAATATGGTAAATTTAACTTAGTTATATGACTGACGGAAGTGGAACATAAACCACATGGAGTATAACAAAGTCATGCCGACCGTCTGGGCGCAGTTCCCAGTGGGCGGCTTTTTTTGTGGCCGGGAACCGCTTGGGGACTGAAAAATCCGCACTGGAGAGGAGAGAACATTATGTTAGACCCAAGAGAGTATAAGGATTGGCAAATTGCCGCCGCAGCCGAAAGTAGCTTGCCGGGAGTGGACTATTTCCGGGACCGCCTGGGCCTGCGGGAGGAGGAAATCATCCCCCATGGCAAAACCCCGAAGCTGGACTTTTTAAAAATCATGGAACGGCTGAAAAACCGCCCCGACGGCAAATACATTGAAGTTACAGCCATTACTCCTACCCCCCTGGGAGAAGGAAAATCCACCACCGCGATAGGTCTGATAGAAGGCCTGGGACGGCGAGGCGTCAATGTTGGCGGCTGCCTGCGGCAGCCCTCAGGTGGTCCCACCATGAATATTAAGGGTACCGCGGCGGGGGGCGGCAACGCCCTGCTCATACCAATGACCGAGTTTTCCCTGGGCCTCACTGGGGATATCAACGATATTGCCAACGCCCACAACTTGGCAATGGTGGCCCTAACCGCCCGCATGCAGCACGAAAATAATTATAACGATGCTGAATTGGCAGCCCGGAATCTCCGCAGATTGGACATAGACCCCAAAAATGTGGAGCTGGGCTGGGTGCTGGATTTTGCCGCCCAAGCCCTCCGCAACATTATCATCGGCTTAGGCGGCTCCTCCGACGGCTACCCGCTGGAGTCCAAATTCGGCATTACCGTCAGCTCGGAGTTAATGGCTATTCTGGCGGTAGCCAGGGACTTAACGGATTTACGCCAACGGCTGGCAAACATAATTGTGGCTTATGACCGCAATGGACGACCAATAACTACCGCCGATTTAGAGGTAGACGGCGCAATGTGCGCTTGGATGCGCAACACCATTAACCCCACACTATGTTATACCACTGAGCACCAGCCCTGTTTGGTTCATGCTGGTCCCTTTGCCAATATTGCCATTGGCCAGTCCTCAATCATCGGCGACCGCTTGGCCTTAAAGCTTTACGATTATAATGTCACAGAGAGCGGCTTTGCTGCGGATATTGGCTTTGAAAAATTCTGGAACGTCAAATGCCGTCTTTCCGGTTTAAAACCGGATGTTGCCGTTTTGGTCTGTACTATCCGCGCCCTAAAGATGCACGGCGGCGGCCCGGCGGTAAGTCCCGGCAGCCCTTTACCGGCGGAATATAGCCAGGAAAACTTGGGCTTGTTGGCAAAGGGCTTAGATAATCTGGTGCATCATATCAAGATAGTACAAAAATCCGGCATAAAACCAGTAGTCTGCATTAACGCTTTTGCGACAGATACCGCTAGCGAAGAACAGCTTATTCGCCAAACCTGTGAATCACTAGGGGTGCGCTGCGCTAAAAGCGAGCACTGGCAATATGGCGGCGAAGGCGCCTTAGAGCTGGCCGACGCTGTGATGGCGGCAGCGGAGGAGGACTCCCAGCTGGAATTCCTCTATCCCCTATCAATGCCCTTGCGTCAGCGGGTCGAGGCCATAGCCACCGAGGTTTATGGTGCTGAGGGGGTGGACTGGTCCCCCTTAGCCGCAGCCAAGGCCCAACGCTTTGAGGCGGACTCCCAATATGATAATTTCGCCACAATGATGGTTAAGACCCATTTAAGCCTCAGCCATGACCCCACCTTAAAGGGTGTACCCCAAAACTGGCGCTTACCCATTCGCGATGTTTTGGTTTACGGCGGCGCTAAATTTCTGTGCCCGGTAGCTGGTTCTATAAGCCTTATGCCAGGAACCTGCTCGGATCCTGCTTTTCGCCGTATTGACGTAGATACGGACACCGGTGAGGTCAAGGGTTTGTTCTAAAATTGGTCTATACGGAACTTAGAGGCCCAAGAGACAACCCGGAAGTGCAAACGCTACCGTGCCCTACCGTGCCCCATATTAGGGGTCAATCTAGCGTTACTCAGCCCTTGGGCTGGGCAACTGCGTTGCTTGACGATGATGCCCAGCAGTTAGCCGCAGAGCCTGTAGAGGCAAGAGCCAAGTAAACCAGGACTGGTTTCTATAGTTAAGATTAGGATGCAGCTCGTAGTTAACCTAACCAACAACAGAATTTTCCTGTCTAACATCCTTAACCTGTTGGCTGTCTATTTTAGCCCCAACCTTCTTTACAAATAGGCCAAGTCGGCCAGGGGTTATGGCACCACTCACTACCCCTGGCCCCAACTGGTGTTCCAGACTAAACTTCAATTTTCTAAGCCAAATTAAGCAAATTCCCGGCGATTCACAGAAATCCGCCGGGAATACTATTTAGGCCCCTAAAGGGGCTTGGGAGCCACTAAGAACGTCTGACAGAGGCAAGCCGACTGCCGCCCGGTACAGCTAAACAAATTGCCCAGACCTGGCTAAGCCGACTGGGTCCCAGTATGGGCAGGAGTTTTTACCGCCTTATTGACGCATGGAAATATTAAGGGTGATATTTTTTACCAAGGCAGGAATTTAAACGATAAGATAGAATGATTTAATATAAAATTTAATGGCACAGCTGTACGAAAGTCAGTGTCGCAAAGTTAAAGGGGCTTCTTGAAGGGTATTTAATCCCAGAAAATGCCAGCCAACTGCAAATTAGACGGCTAAACCGCCTGGCTTGTATTGGCCGGCGGTTTTAAGATTCCTCAAGAAAGAAGGAGCAGAAGATGAATACAAAAGAATTTCTTGCAGAGACGTCTTTAATTTCCGGCCTCAGCCTAGAGGAAGCGGAAAGATTCTATTTGGCAATGGTCAAAGTATTTCAAAATACTTTAGGCTCCGGTCAGGATATTGAATTAGCGCCGGAATTCGCCCGTTTTAAAGTGAAGCTCAGCGATAATCCCTCCCTCCACGAAAATTCACCCAGAACACCCAAGGCCACCAAGTATACGGTTAAGTTCATGCCCGGCAAGGAATTGAAAAAATCCCTGCTGGTGAATAAGGATCAATGAGGGCCATACCACTGAACGCCCACCACGAGCACTCACAACCGTATATATTGCAGCAAAATTATACGACACCCTTTGCGGCAAGACGCTGAGCCGGGTTAGGCGCTCCAAGATCTTGAAGCGGGAACTACGGCCCATGCCGCTTAGGGGTCTATTTTTTTAGGCAAAATCCCTTGGAGCCTACTTATTTGCAAGGGTAAACAGCGGCGCATAGCCTAGCTAAAGATCGCTAACGCTAGCTTTAACAATACTACGACCTGTTGACGGCAAAGTCTGCGAACGGGGCAACTTAAATTATTAGTTCTAGAGATAAAAACCAGGCCCCAGCCTTAAAGGCCTTAATTTGCCCGGCCTTTACGGGGCCATTAAACCGGGGCAAAGAGGCAACCCCTTACAGTCCCAGCCTTTTGCCACTAACAACGCCAAGGGGCCAAGGGCTACACCATAGCCGGATTAGGGTTAGACCTTTTTCCCGGCGGGATCTCAAACTTTAGCTTCCCCAAACTATCCAAGCCCCTGCTGAGGCAAAAGGCTCACTTCAGGGTTAAGCCCCTTTGCTTGCTCCCAAAATAAAGTAGGCCAAGCCAATAGGCTTTGGCCTAAGAAAATCAACTGGGTACGGCGTAAAGGGCAAATTAAGCAAAAAGTTATATTTTGCCATTATATCAGTGTTGCGCAGGCAGCGAATAGGGTATAGAAAAGGCGGTAAAACCAAAATAATAGGTAAAGTCTGAGAAACAGCTTATTTTCAGCGCCTAATATTTGATTTTACTTACTCATAACCATCCTTCACCGGTTCAAGGATTAGCCGTAGAGTTTACTCTACGGCTTTTGCTTTTGTACGCCCCCATAAGGAAAAAGCAGAATATCTATTTTCCCACAAGCTCTAACCCAGCCCAGAATAACGATTTTAGACACAAGACTAAATAGCGATATGTTAGCTTACAATTTCTGCCTTGTACCGGTAGCAAAGCCTATTTTTCAAAGCCGAATACATTAACGGATAAAATATCCCTCTCCCATTTTCGCCCTTATTCAAACCATCTCTTCTTCAAACCATAAGGTAAAAATATAGCCCGTTACCAAACTCAAGGATAACGGGCATTGTAAAACTACTATTTTTGCTATTTTATTCAAAGCAAAGCTTAACTGGCTCGGTAGAAGCGGGCGGAGGGAACTTTACAGCACCCCCGTCAGCACAAGGCGAAGCCAGATATAGCCCTATTCGACCTAGTGCTTTTGAAAACCTCCAGCTGGCGACTTTAAGTAAAGTCCATTACGGCAACTACCAAACAGCCTTTACCTTTCTTTTTTCAGGTAAACCATATCAACTAGTTGTATACCAGCCTCAAATATAGGGTGGTCGTAATTATCTCTGAAAAAATTCTTAACTCTGTGGGATTCCCTAAAGCCGCAACTGGTATAAAAGGCCAGGGCTGACGGGCAATCGCCGGTGCCGGCCAAGAGAATATTGCAGTCTGAATAATGAGTAAAGAGATTTTCTATTAAGCTTTTACCATACCCCTGCCGTTGACATTCAGGCCATACAGCAATATTTTTCAACTCATAAATGCCTGGGGCTTCCCTGGTTACAACGCACTCAGCTTTTACTTCTCCCTCAGCCAAAACAAACATATCACCCTGCTCAAGATATTTATCAATCATACTTTCCTGTTCGTCGCCTAACAGCAATAAATCCAGCAGGTCTTTTTTGTTATTTTTCAGGAGTTTTATCGCCATATTTATATCCCTTTTCCCCTTGTCTGCCAAAATCCCCCCTGCCGTTAACCAAGGGGAAAATTCTTTGCTCTACCTTAATTCTCAGACTGAATCTGTGAGATATACTTCTCAGCAACAGTCTTATTGTCAACTCATATCCGCCCTAAAATCAATAACCCCAAACATTTAAAAGCTCTAATTTAATACGCCTAAAGGCCGTTCACCCAAGAGAACTGGGTCTGACCCATTTTTACTCACACATTAATTAAGGTATTTCTAGTGAGGCAAAAAATGGCAAAACTCTGAATTTACAAGCCCTCTCTAGGGTCCTTTCTGGAAAAAGGGCAATACCACACCCGGGCAGCGCTATTTTTTAGATAACTCATAGAACAGGTAGAGCATCTTAGCGCCTTCAGCCCGGGAGGTAAAATTCCGGGGCCGGAAGGAATAACCCTGGTTAGCCTCAGCATAACCCTGGATTATTCCGGCTTGACACATAGCTGCCACAGACTCAATAGCGTAATCACTGATAGTGGCAGCGTCAATAAACTGGGTGGTCGGAGCGAAATCCGGCAGGGTAACGCCGGATTGCTGAGCATAGCGGTAGAGCATGGTAACAAAGTCCTGCCGGGTTATGGGCTCATCAGGACCAAATTCCGTACTGCTAATGCCCTGGGTTACGTTGTTTTCCTTAGCCCAATTAACATATGGCGCATACCACTGGTTAACCGGCACATCGTAAAATACAGTGTAGCCCCGGTATTCATCTATGTCGTCACCCTCAATGGCGCAGAGCATCTTTACCAGCTGGGCCCTGGTGAGATTGGCCCCAGGGTCAAAGGAACTTTTAGTTACGCCATTTATTACCCCTAAATACACCAAATTATAAATATAGTCCTTGGCCCAACGGTGGTATGACAAATCCTGGAAATTAATAAACTCCACTGTGTAATCTGGAGCATAGCGCAAAACATTGGGGCATGGCTCCCCTGAAGCTAGAGTTAACCCCGGCACATAACGCTCCACATTTAAGCGGTGTACGCCCCCGGCGGTATAGGCCGTGTCAATAGTCACCTGGCCTTGAGCGTCAGTCTGATACTTTTGCCCGTCCCAGTAAACCGTAGCCCCGGCCAACGGCTCCTTTTCCACCTGCTGCCAGTTTGCGTTATCCCCGGCATAGGTAAAAATCAAGGTAATGCTGGCGTCATCGTTAATTTTCAGGTAGTAGTTGGGAAAAGCCCGGCGCATATCGCCATAGTAAAGGGTCAGACTGTCGCCGTCCTTCACCTTAACATCCTTATTTTTATTATCCACCGGCTGACCGTTAAGGCCGTAAGACCAGCCCAGGTATACGTCATTAATTCTAGTTTCCCGGTAGCCGTCTATCTCCGTAAAATAGCAGTAAGTTGGGTAAGCCTGATATTGGATATTAGCATCGGATAAAACCTGGCGAAAAGCGGCGGCAGCGGTGGTAAAGCCATAATCCAGCTCCGCGTTTACGGCATAATCCGTTACATTAACCAGGGTATGCTCAGGTCCCTCCACCCGCACGTCCACCTTGATAGTAGCGGCCTGGGCCGAGGGAGGCCAGACCAAGCTCCAGGTTAGCAATAAGACAAAGCAAAAACCCAGACCCGCTAAAATATGTCTCTTTTTCATAGCAAAGCCCCCTTATCTTAACTGGAACTGGACGAGGAGGAGGCTGCCGTTGCTGCGGAGGTAGCGGCAATAGAGGCCACTATAGCAGCCTGGGTGGCCAGTACCAGAGCAGCGGAGCTAGCGGCGATAGTTAAGGACTGAGAATGAGCTTCCCCGGTTTCCTGACTCAGGCCCAACAAAGCCCCAGCAAACATCAAAATTTGGGTTCTAGACAAACTAAAGTGGCCGCAGCCCTTTTGCTGGCGTAAATAGGCCACAATCTCCCCTATATCAGCGGCAATAGCTTGGGGGCTGGCGGCATAGAGGGCCAAAATACCCAGGGAGGGCAGCTCATAACTGGTACCATACTTCAGGCCCTGGTCCTTTAGGGCTTCATAAATATCCACAACCCTCTGGCATTTAAGCTCCGGCCGGCTGGGGTCTAAAGCCAAAATATAGCTCAAGCCCAAGGCTGCGGTTTTCCGGGGGAATTGGGGCCTTAGTATTTCATAACACCGCTCGCTGTCATTTATAACTTCCTCCACTCCTAACTCTGTGGAGGCCAGAATAATAGCTGTACTATAATCCTTATCGCTTACCCGCAGACGGTGGTTTTCCCGCATGGCGTCATAAAACATTTTGCTGCGCCGGGCTATGGTAGGCAACCCCGCCGGTAATGAGGAATTGGCAGTGAGTAACGCTGGGAGAACCGAATACTGAGAACGGCGGAATCCCTGCTCCCGTAAGGCTTCCTCAAAGCGCAGAGCGTTTTTCAGCAGGGAGCTGCTACTGCGTGAAGTAGCCAACACCGCCGCGGCAGGCAGGGAAAAGGTACCCCGGAATCGTGAGGTTATGCCGGTATTTTCCTTGAGTAAGGCGCGCATACTCCTAATTCGCTCCTCGGTAATATTGGTACCTTCCATGGTACAGAGTAACGCCGCAAGCCATTGGTTGAGGCCGTAATCCCACTTGGCGGCTTTTTTGATTATTGCCCTATTTTTCAGAAGTGTTTGACAATTTTTTTTCGTAATACTATCCATCTTTCACCATCCTTTTGCTATCTTAAAATGCCCAATTACCCTGGGTGAAGATTGGCACAGATTTACCATCCCTGGTATGCCCCGTAACATTCAGCGTGGGATCGCCAATCATAAAATCTACATGAATCAAAGAGTCGTTTATCCCGCCAGCCACAACCTCCGGCCAGGACATAGACTGGTAATCGGGGAGGGCCATGGAAAAGCCCCGACCCAAAGCCACATGGCAGCTAGCGTTTTCATCAAATAAAGTTTCATAGAATAACAGGCCGGACTGGGCTATAGGCGAGGTTACCGGCACCAGAGCCAATTCACCAATATAAGCTGCTCCCTCGTCGGTGGCCAGCATTTCCCGTAACAGCTTTTCCCCCTTAGCTGCGGTGCAGTCCACTGCTTTACCGTCCTTAAAGGTCAGAGAAAAATCTTCAATTAGCTGGCCCTGGTAGGATAAGGGCTTAGTGGCGTAAAGTATACCCTCGGCCTTGCCCTTTAAGGGGGTGGTAAATACCTCCTCCGTGGGCATATTGGGATTAAAGACGACGCCGTCCAGGGTGGCTTCAGAGCCGCCCAGCCACTGGCCGCCGTCAATCAGCCAAGCCTTAAAGTCCGTACCGCGATCGGAGGTATAGTGTAAATAGTCAAAATTATAATCTGTCAACCAACTGGTTTTAGCCTGGAAATTGGCGTTATGCTCTGCCCAAGCCTGAATAGGGTCGTTTTGGGGGGTCAGGTGTACGGTGCTTAAAATAGCGTCCCCCAGCTTTTTCACAGCCACAGGGGCCCTATCCTCAGGGAACACCTTTTTGGCCCATTGGGTGGAAGGGGCCGCCACAATAGTCCACTGGTATTTATTTTCCCTTGCGTCCCGGTATTTTTTGACAGCCTGTTTACGGGCGGCAAAGGAACGCTGGAGCTTTTCCTGGTCCACGCCGTTAAGACCGTCGGGGTCGTCGGAGAGCACATAAATTAGGGCTGGCAGTTCCGCCAACATATATTCCTCCTTGGCCAACTCCCAAGGGGTTACCTGGGAAAGCTGCTCCAAGGTTTGGTAATTTTGGTCTAGCTTGTCAGTTTCCTGATATTGCCACTGAATTTCCACCCATTTGGCCCCAGCCTTATAGGCTGCCTCCGTGAGGAGCGCCGCGAATTTGCCCTGGTCTATACTACAGCGCAAAACTACCCCTTGACCTTTTTGAACGTTAACGCCAACTTTAACCACTAATTCCGCGTATTTTTTCAAGAGTCTTTTATTCATTACCTGCTTTATCTCCTATCTAGTATTTTCCTTTAGCTTCTCCAGGTCGAGGATCTTAAATGTACTGCGGTAATAGTCAATTATTCCCTCATGCTTTAAGGCCACCAGCTCACGGGATAAAGAGGGCCGCTGCACATCAAAGTAAGCCGCCATTTCCTCCCGGTTTAAGGCAATATTAAAGGTGGCGTTCCGGTTGTGAGCCAAATATTCCTCCCAGAGGTAAATGGCTATTTTTTTCCGCAAACCCTTAGCAGTCAAATAGGTTATCTTTTTTTCCAATAGATTAGCCTGGTCAGCCAAAAGGCCGAGCATATTCCGTATTAGGCCCTGGTGAGCGGGGCATACCTTGGAACAGGGGCGGTAGAAAAGCCCCTGGTCTATATACATAACCTTAACGGCGGAGCTGGCCACCAACTGAAAGCCGTTGCTGGCCTCCTGGCCAAAAATAACCTGTTCACCATAGGTTTCACCCTGGTTCAAGGCCCCTACCCGGCTGCGGTTGCCCTCATAATCCTCCTTATAAAGCTCCGCCTCCCCTTCCAGCAGCAGAAGCAGGCAAGCAGTTTCCTCCCCCTGGTCCAGGATTATTTGGCCGGGGCGGAAGGTCTTTACAGTAGGCTGAGCGCAGTTAATAAAGGTGGCAATATCATCTTCCGTCATGGCTGCGAATAATTTATTTTGCAGCATTATCTTTTCCTTTGTCATGATTATCACTTGGTAACTTATGTTACCGCCTTTCCTCTCGTTCAATAATATACTAAATATTAGAAAAAAGCAACCACGGATAAGGAGTTAACCTATAAATAAACGGGAGGTAATAATTATGACCATGTTTTGCAACCAATGTGAAGAAACAGCCCAGGGTATAGCCTGCACCCAACGGGGCGTTTGCGGTAAAACAGCCGCTACCGCCCAGTTACAAGATGAAATAATCGCCGCTCTCATAAATCTGGCCAGCTTTAAGCCGCAAACAACTCAAGAGGAGGACGATCTAATCACAGAGGGCCTTTTCCTGACTCTGACCAATGTGAATTTTGACGATGAAGCCCTCGCAGCCCATTTAAAGGCGCTGGAAAGCCTAGTGCCCCAAACCGGACGAAGCTTTACCGCCGCCCAGCTCTGGCAAGGTCCGGAAGATGTGCGCTCCCTCAGAACCACCCTGTTGTTGGGCCTCAAGGGCGTGGCCGCTTACTATCACCACGCCAAGGTCTTAGGCTACAAGGACCAAGCCATCAGCGACTGGCTGCGCCAGGCCCTGGCAGCTCTAGGCCAAGAACATACCGTGGCAGAATGGCTGGAGCTATTGCTGGCCTGCGGCAAAATAAATTACCAGACCATGGCCCTGCTGGATAAAGCCAATACGGCAACCTATGGCAACCCCATACCCACTGAAGTGCCCTTTAAAATTGAGGCCGGGCCTTTTATCGTCGTCACAGGCCACGACCTCAAGGATTTGGCGCAAATTTTAGAACAAACCCAGGGCCGGGGCGTGAAAATCTACACCCATAGCGACCTGCTACCAGCCCACGGCTATCCCCAATTAAAAAAATACCCGCATTTTAAAGGTAATTTTGGCACTACCTGGTGCAACCAACGCCAGGAATTTGACAATATTCCCGCCCCCATCCTTTACACCCCCAACTGTATAAAAAACCCCAAGAAAAGCTATTTAGACCAAATTTTTACCACCTCAGTGGTGGGCTACCCCCGTACCCGCCACATAGCAACCAAGGCCGACGGTAGCAAGGACTTTGCGCCAATTATCGCCAAAGCCCTGGAACTGGGGGGCTATCCTACCGACCAGCTTAAAACCGGTCTCAACGGCGGCGCCACAGCCACCACCGGCTATGGCCGCCAAACAGTGCTGGACGTGGCGGACCAGGTTGTAGACGCTGTGCAAAAGGGTGCAATCAAACACTTTTTCCTGGTGGGAGGGTGCGACGGCCATGCCAATACCCGGCAATACTACACTGAATTTGTTCGGCAGACCCCGGCTGACTCCCTGATTCTCACCCTGGCCTGTGGCAAATTCCGCTTTAACGACCTGGACTTAGGGAAAATCGGCCCCTTCCCCCGGCTCCTGGATATGGGCCAATGCAACGACGCTTACGGCGCTATTCAGGTGGCTCTGGCCCTGGCTGAGGCCTTCAACCGCGGCGTTAACGAATTGCCCCTGACCCTGGTTCTCTCCTGGTACGAGCAAAAGGCTGTGGCTATTGTCCTCACCTTATTATCTCTGGGGGTAAAAAATATTTATGTTGGCCCCACGGTACCGGCCTTCTTCTCCCCCCAGGTGTTAAAAATTTTGGTGGACCAATTCGGCATTACCCCGGTATCCCAACCCCAAGAAGATTTAGCTAAAATGTTAAAGTAAATTGAAAAATATACTAAGTCACTAACACGAAAAAAGATAAGCATTGGCTATACCATAAACCAATAAAAAGAGAGTTAAGACATCTAGCAAAGGAGGCGTTGATATGAACCGCCATAACTTGCCCGGCCAGGGCCTCACCACAGCTATGGGCATTATGCCCCACACTGATTTACAAGCTGCCCTGCAAATAGCTTTGTCTCTGGATATTCCCTTTTGGCCCCAGCTGCCCAGAATGAGCTATTATGAGGATATGTACGCTCAAGCCTCGGAAAAGTTTCCCGGCCTCACAGTGGATACGGCACAGGAGCGCATAGCCTTTGATACAGCAAAGTTTTATGAAGAACTGCCCCTCTACTTTCAGGAATGTGAAACCCCTGGTTTTTATGAATTATCGCCCCAATATTCACTGGCCTTTCAAGGTTTTTTAAGCCAAAACTTGGAGAATTATCCCGTTATCCGCGGCCAAAACGTGGGCCCCGTCAGCTTTGGCTTTAAAATAACCGATGAAAACCGCCGGCCCATTCTCTATAATGATGAAATCAGGGAATTTCTCTTCGATTTTATCGCTGCCAAAACCAACGCCCAGTATCAGCAGTTACAAGCCAAACACCCCCAAGCCCTCGTCTGGCTGGATGAACCCGGCTTGCAAATGCTTTTTAGCTCCTATACCGGCTATACCACCACAGCTGCGGCCAGGGATTACCGCGAGTTTTTAGACAAGTTGGCAGGCCCCAAGGGAGTACACCTGTGCGGTAACATTGACTGGTCCTTTCTCCTCACAGATTTAGACCTGGATATTCTCTCCTTGGACAGCTACAGCGTAGGCCATATTTTTACCCGCTACAAGGACGAGGTTGTGGCCTTCCTCCGCAAAGGCGGCATAATAGCCTGGGGCATAACCCCTACCCTCACTGAGGAAATTGCCGAAGAAACCGAGGATAAACTGGTAAAACGCCTGCAAGATATGTTTTCCTACCTAACAGCCCAGGGTATTTCCCTGGCGGACATTTTGGAGCGCTCCTGGTTTGCCCCCTCCCGCTGCTGCCTGGTTAATCCCGACCGCACTAAATCTGTGGAGCAGAGTTTGGCCCTGCTCAAAAATGTGGCCCGACGCATCGTAAACGGCTAAAATATGGTAAGGGACTTCAGCATGGTAAGATACTATATATTCCATAGTGTAATACCAACAATTCGGCCAGACTTGACACGAATAGTAATATTGCTCCTAGAAACGTTAATTATAGAAACAATAATTCTAGGTTCGGATTGAGTAACATGAGAAAATCCGGCAAGAGACTTCAGGAAAATCCGCCCCAACCAGACCGCAGCCGCCTGCTAGCTGGGAAAATACGTCTTACCGAATTTAAGCAGGTTTTAACAGGTTTATCTAAGGAACTGTTTTAAGACACTATATAAATTGCCAAAACGGCTGCTGGGATTACCTGTCCCAGCGGCCGTTTTGCTCTGCGCTATCCTGAAACGCCTAGAAAGCCACGACAACATAGGTTTTGTCGGACGCTACATAGTGGGGCCAATAATTCTAGGTTCAGAACAAGTAACACGAGGGAAGTCCAACAAGAGACTTCTGCAAAGTCCGCCCCAGCCAAGCAGCAACGGCGTACAACAGGAAAAAATTCATAGTTATTCACTATGGCCGCAATAGTTAAGTAAACGGTAAAATACCAGTATGTAATCCCTGTAACCAATGACCTTTTTAACAACAACCAGCCTCATTTAGCGAAAACTATACTTTTTAGGGATAATCCTCCTTGTAATGAGCTAATGGCTTTTATATGCAATAACTTTGTAATACTGCCCTATCTCATTTTTGCTGAGAAGGGCCGACCCCGGCGGCACTAAACAATTTGCTAAAAACAGGAGTTAAAGGCGGCATAGTTAACCTTACCCACAAGTTCAAAGGTTTTAGGATATAATGAGGTAAAGCGTCATTTCCAGTAACCCGGAGAGTATGTCCTCTGACAATCGTCAATAAGCGGTAAAACGAGAAACGACATAGCATTGAGCTACGCCGTTTTCCCAAGTATTCAACTATCGCTTTATATTCCTGATATCCGTGTCCCGGAAATAATGCCGCTATTTAATAAGGGCCGCCCCTGGGGCGGTTTTACTTTACAGCTCCCGGCTTTTATAAAATCCCAGGGAAATAAAATAGGAAGCAAGGTAAATTCCCAAGCAGGCCAAAGGTAAAAGCCACAAGGGATAGGAGGAAATCAGATTAACTAGGCGGTGGTAATCAATAATATCTAAATACATAGCGCCAAAAATCACCACAAAGAACAAGGCTATCAGCGCCAAATACCACATTCTGCTCTTTGCCACACCCACCTTAAAGCAGATTGGAAAGTTAAGGGCTAAAAAGAGACTGGCTATACATAACACCATTAAAAGATTTATCATATTATCTTGCAGACCCCAGGAGGAGCCCTTAAAGACGGCAATAACATAGCTCAGCAAAAGAAAGCAGGCTGCTGTAAAAACCATGCCGAATAAAGCCAGAAGATAGCGGGAGGCTACCAGCTCCCAGCGGGTAACAGGCATGGTAATAGCATAACGGTCCCACTTTGCTACCTCATCAATGCCCATAGTAGTTAAGGGCAGCATGGCCACATAAATTATTGTAATCACAGAAAAAAAGTAATTAGAGGTAATAACGCCCAACAGTAAAAATAAAACGCACAATACCAGCATATTGCGGGAATCCCGCCAAATTAAAATTAAATCTTTATAAAGTAAGCCCTTCATATTGACTTTTCCTCCTTGGCTATGAATACTATTACGTCCTCAATACCGGGCCGAGTCAGTTTGAGGTTGGCCGGCGCCTTACCCCTCTCCACCAGGGCCTCTATACCGTAAGGGCTTTGCCGCACACCGTGAACGGACTTGGGGTCCAGGGCGGTAAATTCCTCCCGACTCCCCTGCCACAGGCCATAACTATCCAACAAAAGATCCTTTTCTTCACAAAATAGCAACCGACCCTGGTGAATAAAGGCTATATAATCGCACAGCTTTTCTAAATCACTGACAATATGGGAGGATATGAGCACCGAATTGTCCTCGTCTCTGGTAAATTCATAGATGATATCCACAAATTCGTCTCTGGCAATGGGGTCCAAGCCGCTGGTTGGCTCATCTAAAATCAACAATTTTGCTTGATGAGACAAGGCCACGGCAATGGAAAGCTTCATTTTCATGCCCCGGGAAAAATCCTTGAATTTTTTATCCTTGGGCAAAGCGAATACCGTTATATAATGGTCAAAGGTCCCGTCGTCCCAATTTACATAAAACTTTTTCAGCATGGCTTTCAGGTTTCGCACAGTAAAGCAACCGGGGAAATAGGCTTCATCTAATACAACGCCTATCTCCTCCTTTACCGATTTTAAGTTCTCAATATGTTTCTGACCCAGTACCGTTATATCGCCGCTGTCAGCCTTAACTATGTCTAAAATCAGCTTCATAGTGGTGCTTTTACCGGCGCCGTTCTCACCTATTAAACCCATAATACAGCCCTTGGGCAGTTCCAGGGATATATCCTCAAGGGTAAAACCCTTATACTTTTTTGTTACATGTTCTAGCTTTAAAGCTGTCATCTCTCATCCTCCTTAAACAAAGCGCAAAACATTGACCAGATATCCTCCAAGCTCAAACCGCAGCCGAGGGCCAACTCAGAAATAGCCTCCATGTGCTCTTCAATTCTTTTCAGGCTATCCTCCCGTACCAACTCCATATTGCGGGGAGCCACAAAGCAACCCTTGGCCGCTACGGTATAAATAAAGCCCTCCCGCTCCAGCTCATCGTAAGCCCGTTTCGTGGTTATGACGCTAATGCGTAAATCCTTGGCCAAGCCCCGAATAGAGGGCAAGGCCTCCCCCTCCTGGAGGTTGCCGCAGATTATTTCGTTTTTGATTTGGCTATAAATCTGCTCGTAAATGGGCTTACCCTCAGCATTGCTGATTACTATTTTCATACTGCCCCCTCTTTTCTTATCTGTATATATACAGTATATACAGTAGATACAGAT
>DXZC01000048.1 GCA_019415505.1 Peptococcaceae bacterium
TGTGTATAAGAGACAGGCTAAAGGTATAAATTCAGCCGGTTCTATCAATAAACCATCTTCATCCCTTAAACGCAGCAGCGCCTCGGCGGAGGAGAACTTACCTGTAGCGCAATTATAGATAGGTTGGTAACAAACAAAAAACCTTTTTTGCGCCAGGGAATCCTTTAATAGCGTTTTTAAATACTCCCGCCGCTTTACAACCACGGCAAGATCCTGCTCATAGCAAACCAAGGATTTATCTTTCTTTTTTGAATCTTCAGCCATATACACCAGCGCTTCCACAACCTGGGTGGCCTCTAAACCCTGGTCTTCATGAAGCATATTACAATAGCGGGCAGATATTACTTCCATTCTTTCGCCCAATTCCCAATCCTGGGAAAATCTTTCTCGAACCCTTTGTAAATTTATTTCCCCTTGCTCTATATTAGAACACTGGCAGACTAAAGCGAAAGAGACGTTGCCAAAACGATAAGCCCGGCTGGTTTTGGCAAAGCCATTAAGCCATTGAGCTATCATGTAGAGAAAACCGTCTCCTGCTCTGTAACCAAATTTTTGATTAATCATTTCAAAATTAACTAATGAGATTAGGATTACCTGAAAAGGCTGATTACCACCAATATGTAAGGAAATTTCCTCATAAAAGCTTTTGCGATTACCAAGACCAGTAAGGCTATCCCTCTCCAGCTTGGCGGTTTGAAAATTGACAAACAACACAAATTCCGAAAATGCTATAATTGTACCGTTTAACAGTAACTGAGGAAAAGTAAACTGAATAAAAATCAAAAGTATGACTAGGGGCGATAAGAAAAGAATTACCTTTGCTATATTTTTACTCACGCTTTTGCGGTTGGTAATATAACAGATAACCAGCATACATAGTTCAATGAAAATAATAAAATAGCCCAAGCGGTTTAAGGGCCCCATGTGGTAAATACCATTTTGGTCAAACCAATAAATAGCATTTGTCCAGGAATTTGTAATAACTAAGACAGTGTAGATTAAGGCCATTACGCCTAAAATAATATAGGCTCGCGTGCGGCAGCTCTTACTATAAACGTGCTCTAAAATTAATTCAAAAACATAAATAGCTAAGACAGTACCCATATAAAGGCTCACTAAAAAATAGCAATTATTTAAAGCCATATTTAGGCTATGTGGTACGGTTTCATAATTATTAATGGTATAAACACAGAGGGAGTTCAACAAAATTGAGCCCATAGTAAGGTAGAGGCAGAATTGAAAAATCCGGCTCCTAAAGGATGGCATATATTTTCTATCCTGGCTATAAATTGCCAATATTAAAACCAGCACAAAGGATACGAACTCAGTTGATAACGACCAACTTACCATAATATGAACCTCAAAATTCACTAAAAATGTAAAAAACCTGATAAATATTAACTATATTGTAATATATTACCAGGTTTCTTACAAGTCCCCAATTATTTTATTGTTTCTATCTTAATAAAATGACCAGCATATGATACTTTAATAAGCTAAAACCTCATGGCCATCATCTGTGACCAATACCATTATTTCCCTCTGAGCTGAGGGCTGACCATCCGCCGTATAAATGGTCCAACCATTGTTTTTATCCTCTACAACCTCATCAGTGCCGGCGTTGACCATAGGCTCAATAGTAAAAATCATGCCGGGAGCCATAACCATTTCGGTACCTCGCTTTGTCACATAGCTCACCCAGGGATCCTCATGAAAAGCCAAACCTACTCCGTGACCGCCGATTTCCCGAACCACTGAATAGCCGTTAGCTTTGGCGTGGTCGTGTACAGCCTGGGCCATATCTCCGAGAAAGCCCCAGGGCTTAACCTCGGCCAGCCCCAGCTCCACACATTCATATACTGTTTTTACCAGCTTGGCCTTTTCTGGGGACACTTCACCAATACAGAACATACGGGAAGAATCGGAAAAATAGCCGTTATAAATGGTGGACACGTCCACATTAATAATGTCACCTTCCTGCAAAATCACCCCGGAATCGGGAATCTCATGGCACACCCGCTCATTAATAGAAGTACAAACACTTTTAGGATAACCATCATAGCCCAGAGGAGCGGGAACGCCGCCGAGTTCCGCTGTTTTTTCATTGACCCACCTATCGATATCCTCGGTAGTAACGCCGGGGCCTATTTGCGCCTCTACATAATCGAGAACCGCGATATTTACTTTACAGCTTTCCCTTATACCTTGGATATCCGCTGCATTTTTTATCATATCATGGCTGGGTACAATATGACCTTTTTCCGCTAAGGCCGAAATTTTTTCGTCAAAAGCAGCATGACATTTTTTGTATTTTTTATTACTCCCGCACCAACAGGGGTCGTTTCTACCTAAAATATGGGACATAATTCATTCTCCTTTTATTTAGCCACAAGCTTAACAGTTTAAGTAAATTAAACGTACCTGCTTGAATATTTAGATAAGGCTCCGCACAACATGGCAACAGCAGCGTCGTCAGTGGCCCAGGAGGTGACAAGACGAACGACGCCTTGATCGGCTCCTCTCTTTTCAACTATATTAAAACTAAAATTTTGGCTCAACTCCATGATAAACTCCAACGGCAATATGGGAAAAAGTAAATTAGTTGCGGAGTCAACCGCTTGTGGTATATTATTAGCCAACAAAGCCTGCCTAATTTTTGCCGCTTGGTTATTGCTGTGTTCAGCTAAACGGTAAAAGAGCCCGTCGCGAAACAATTCTTTAAACTGAACCCCCAAAAGCCAGCCCTTAGCTAACATACCGCCCTTTTGTTTAATGGTATAGCGAAAATCCTCTTTTAAACGCGGCTCTGTTATAACTATAGCTTCACCAAAAAGAGCCCCGTTTTTCGTGCCTCCTAGAGAAAAAGCATCGGCCCAGGCAGCTATATCCTCAAGGCTAAAATCAGCAGCCGGCGATGTAATGGCAGCCCCCAGCCTCGCGCCGTCGATATAAAGCCACATATCATTGGCGTGTACAAATTCGCTTAATTGACGCAATTCACTTTTTGTATATATGCTCCCCCACTCTGTAGACTGGGAAATGTAAACTAGCTTAGGCTTAACGCTATGCTCGTCACAATGAAAGGCTAAGGCCCTCTCTATGGCTGCCACGGTAATTTTACCCTGGCAATGAGGTACTACAACCACCTTATGACCGGTGGCTTCCACGGCGCCGGTTTCAAAGGTAGCTATATGCCCCCAGTCGGTAGCCAGAACAGCCTCATGGCCGCGGAGGGCTGCCGCGATTACAGTGAGATTTGCCTGGGTACCGCCGGTAACAAAGTGAACGTCAACATCAGAACGGCCTAAACTGAAGCGTATTAAATCACGGGCTTCCGCACAAATTGTGTCCTCCCCGTAAGGAGCATATTCCTCGCCTCCCAAAGCTGCTACAGCCTGGATAATTTCAGGCGCCGCTCCTGTGCTGTAATCATTTATAAATCTTATCATCTCAGTTCCTCTCAACTCACGCTACTCATAAAAGAATTTAAAATATCCGGCGGCGGGCTTTCAGCACATAGCGTAAAACCTGCCATTCCCCACCGGTTAAATGAGGATTTTCCTTGAGCAAGTCGCCGGCGCAGGCAGCGGCGTCCGCCAAAATTTCATGATCCACATAGAGATCTGCCACCTTTAAGCCAGCTAACCCATGTTGCCGGGTGCCGAAAAAATCACCCGGCCCCCGCAGGGACAAATCCTCTTCCGCTATTTTAAATCCGTCATTATATTGAGCCATAATCTCCATCCGCCGTTTGGCGGTTTCACCATGGCCGCTATATTCTAATATACAATAGCTTTGGGCTTGGCCACGGCCAATGCGTCCCCGCATTTGGTGGAGCTGGGCTAAGCCAAAGCGGTGGGCGTCACGAATGAGAATTACTGTGGCATTAGGTACATCTACTCCCACTTCCACAACTGTAGTAGAAATGAGGACAGATATTTCATTGCGCCTAAACTTGGCCATAACCGAGTATTTCTCATCGCTTTTCATCTTGCCATGCACCAGACCAACCTTGATATCTCGGAAAACTCCCCGACTCAAGCGGTCGTATAATTCTGAGGCGGAAGCTAAATCCAGGTCCTCGCTCTCCTCCACTAAGGGGCAGACAATGTAGGCTTGGTACCCGGCTAAGGCCTGCTTTTTAATAAAATCTAATGCCCGCATTTCCTCTTTGGGGTTGAGTATGATTGTCCTTATTTCTTGCCGCCCCGGCGGCGCTTCATCTAAAATGGAAAGGCTTAAATCGGCAAATACCGTCATGGCTAAAGTACGGGGAATTGGTGTGGCAGTGAGAACCAAGGTATCTGTAGCCCGTCCCTTGGCTGCCAGCTTCTCCCTTTGGTCAACGCCAAAGCGGTGTTGCTCATCGATGATTACTGTAGCTAAATCCTTAAACTGGGTTTTCTGCTCAACTAAAGCGTGGGTCCCCACCAGCAAGTCAATTTCTCCAGCAGCCAAAGCCTTATAAATCTCCTGCTTTTGGGGTGCAGCGGTACTACCGCTCAGCAAAGCAATATTTAAACCAAGGTCGTGAAAAATTTCACCTAAGGATTTATAATGCTGCGCTGCCAAAATTTCCGTAGGCGCCATGAGGGCGCACTGATATCCTGAGCGCCAACTGCGGTATATAGCCCCGGCAGCCACCGCTGTCTTACCCGAGCCCACATCACCCTCTAGTAACCGCATCATCCTGGTATCAGCCGCCATGTCGCTGTATATAGCTTCAAGGGCCCTGTTCTGCGCCCCGGTAAGGCGATAGGGTAGCAAAGCCTGAAACTCCGCTAGAGAGCCTTTAGTTTGCTTTACTCCGGCGTAAATACTGCCCCCTTTTTCCAGACTAGTGGCTAAACGCAATAGAAAAAGCTCATCAAAGACAATCCGGCGTCTGGCCTCCTGTAGTTCCGCCAAGTCATCAGGAAAATGGTAACGCTTCATAGCCCATTCCCGCTCTGCCAGGTTATAGCGGCTTCTGATAAAATCAGGCAAATATTCCACCACTTTACCCTCCTCCAAGAGCAGGGCGTTATGTATTATAGAACGCATTGTTTTCTGGTTGAGACCTTGGGTCAGCCCATAGATGGGCAAAATACCAAAGCCGCTCACGTCGGCAGCGGCGGCAAACTCGCCAACCAGGAATTGGCGTTTACCATAGCGAAAATCACTCCTGCCATAGGCCACAATCTCCTGGTCGATTTTAAGCTGATCCTTTACCCAATTTTGATTAAACCAAACCGCGGTTATAAAGCCGCTGTGGTCCTGAAGATAAGCTTTAGTTATCTGCAAATTTTTTTTCCAGCGGCGGCTTTCCACCTTTTTAATATAACCGCGAATCACAGCGTATTCCCCTTGGCTAAGTTGGGCTATTTCCGTCACCTGCCGCCGATCCTCGTGGCGTTTGGGATAATACTCCAATAACTCGTTAACATTATCTATACCCAGGCGTTTTAGAAGCCCCACCCTCTTGGGTCCCACTCCTTTTACATATTGCAACCCCGGCGGTTCAGGCGGGAGTTGGGGCTTGGCAACCGTGTCCTTATCCGGCGGCTTTTCCTGAGAAGCCGCCATTACGGTGACTAGGACTTCGGCAGTGGCCATAATATCCTTGCGCCGGGCTAAAGGAGCGTCGCTATATTCTCGCAATAGCAACAAAAGCTCCTCCTTGTGGGGATATTTCCCTTGGCCCAGCTTTCCGGCCACAAACGCGTAAAAGCCGCCGAATACGGTTGTATCACCGTATCCCCGGCGGCTTTCTTTTTTTATAGCTTCCAGAATTTCCGTGAAAATATCTTTCATCTTTCACCTATCCCTTTATTCCAGGGAAATAAGGTAATAGTATAAGGGTTGGCCGCCATAGTACACCTCAACATCCCAATCTTCATGTTTAGCGTTAATTTTCTCAGCCAAAGCGTTAGCGTCCTCCTCGACTATATCCTCGCCGTAATAGAGAGTAAGCAGGGAATTATCTTCATCAGCCATCTTTTCAACCAAACTTAAAACTGTTTCCGCCAGGTCAGCTTGGGAGTCAACAATTTTACCGTTCAGCAGGGCTAAAGTGTCGTCAGCCTTTATGGTCAAGCCGTCGTAGGAAGTATCCCGCACAGCAAAGGTCACTTCTCCGTTAACCACGCTGTCCAAGGAGTCCTGCATCATCTCAGCATTTTCCGCGGCTGAAGCATCAGCGTTATACTGGAGCAAAACGCTTACCCCTTGAGTTACAAATTTTGTGGGCACCACGGAAATAGGTATATCTGCCATCTTTTGGCTTTGCTCAGCAGCTAAAATAATATTGCTGTTATTAGGTAAAATGATAATTTCCTCAGCGTTAACCTTAGCTACAGAATTTAAAATATCTTCAGCGCTAGGATTCATGGTCTGACCGCCGCTAATAACCTCATCCACGCCAAGACTTTGAAAAATTTCAGCCATGCCGTCACCGGCAGCCACTGCCACCACACCGCACTTCTTTTTCGGTCCAGCAGGCGCTTTTTCCTGTTCTTTACCGCGTTTTTCCGCTGCTTCCCGGGCCATTTGCTCTTTCATATTTTCCACTTTAATGTCAAACAATTCCCCGACAGTTAAAGCGTAGCTGATAATTTTACCCGGATCGTTGGTGTGAAAATGAATTTTGATGATACCTTCATCGCCAACGCACACCAGGGAATCACCATCCCGCTTTTCCAGCTCATGGCGGACTTCCTCGTGGTTTTTGTTAGCGTTATGAATCATTAACTCAGTACAATAGCGGAAGGTAATTTCGCTCTCCTGAATATCAGCAGAAAAAGCAATAGTTTTATCCGGCGTATCCTGAAAGGTCAGAGACTCCAGGTTTTCCACACCCTTACCTTCTAAGGCTAGGAGCCCGCCTTCTAATATCAGCAGAAAACCCCGGCCTCCGGCGTCCACCACGCCGGCTTCTTTGAGTACCGGCAAAAGATTGGGGGTATCCTCAAGGGCAATTTTACCGCCCATAATAGCGCTTTCCAGCACCTTAATAACGTCAGTTTCAGACTCGGCGCAGTCAGCGGCAGCCTCGGCAGCACAACGGCTTACCGTAAGAATGGTACCCTCCACAGGCTTGAGCACGCTTTTATAAGCTATTTCCACCCCTTTTTGCAGGGCCGCGGCTAAAGCCTTGGCGTCTATTACCTGGACGGAGCTTAAGGACATAGTCATACCGCGCAAGATTTGGGAAGTAATTACCCCGGAATTACCCCGGGCGCCCATGAGAGCCCCCCGGGAAACAGCCGCGCATATTTCCTTTATACCCATGCCTTCTTCTAAATTTTTCACAGCGCTCCGCAAGGTAAGACCCATATTTGTACCGGTATCGCCATCGGGCACGGGGAAAACATTTAAGGCGTTTACTTCCTCCCTCTGTTTGTTGAGAACAGCTTCACCCATGCGAAAAAAGTTCCGCAACTGAGCGGAAGTAATGGATTCCATATTAGACATAAGGTTCTATTCCTCCTAATCCACAACACGAATGCCGGTAATTTTAATCTCTAAATTATCGACGATTATTCCTGTTGCCTGTTCTACGGCATACAAGATAGCTTCCGAAACATTTCTGGCTACTTCCGATATTTTCGTACCGTACAACACCTGTATCTGTATTAAAATATTTACATTTTGGTCCTTTATTCTGACCTCGACGCCTTTGTTGCCACTTTCGCCCCGGACAAACTGGGTCAAGTTTTTAGCCGGCATGCCAACAACGCCGAAACATTCGGAGACCGCCTTATAGGCCAACTGTGCCATGGCTGTGGTGCTGATGACTATAACGCCATTTTCTGTTACAAAAGTATTTGCCATGTTAACACCTCCTGTTTAATTCGATATATTATACCACATTTACCTTTAATTGTAAATAAAACTAACGCGAACATTGTTTGAATATTACCGACCTTTTCTCTAATTTTTTACGATTATACTCCTTTATTACTTAATTATAGATAAGCCATTACAAGAGGCATTTTGCGATAATAAGCAAATTAACCTACAATCAGGTCTTTTATTCCTAAGGCGGGGGCAGTTGTTAATTAGCTGTCCCCACTATCATCTAAAAGGCAATTTCCGCTTTATCCTGGGGCAACTCAGGCTACAGCCATATTACTATGGCTCCTTTAACTCTATTATACCTAGACAAATCCCCATCTATTCCCTCTATAATTATTAGTCTATCTTAACATACTACTTTTACCCCAACCAGCAAAATTTGTCGCAAAAAAAGCAACCCCCGCTTATAGAGGGCGGGGGTTACTTATAGAATTACCACAAATCTATACGGTTTTAATTTTATTCACCGTCGTAAGCACGTTGATAAATAGCGATTACCTGCTCTCTAGTAGCCTTTCTGGGGTTAGTGAGCTGGCAAGCGTCTAACTTAGCATTGTCAGCCATTACGCCGAAGTCCTCTACTTTAACACCAAGCTCCTGGAGGTTAGCCGGGATATCCAACTGGCAGCATAATCTCTTAATTGCCGTAATGGCTTTAGCCGCTGCATCATTTGGTGAGAGTCCGTCAATATTTTCTCCCAAGGCTGCGGCGATATCGCCGAAGCGTTCCATATTACCCACAATGTTGAATTCGCAAACATAAGGCAACAGAATGGCGTTGCAGACGCCATGTGGTAAATCATAAACGCCGCCTAACTGGTGAGCCATGGAATGAACATAACCTAACGAAGCGTTATTAAAAGCTACGCCAGCTAAATACTGGGCATAGGCCATTTTATCTCTAGCGTCTATATCTTCACCGTTAGCAAAGGCCCGGGGCAAATATTCGGCAATCATGGCAATGGCTTTTAAGGCAGCGCAGTCAGTTAAGGGGTTAGCAGCTATGGATACATAGGCTTCAATAGCGTGAGTCAAGGCGTCCATACCTGTAGCGGCAGTAAGGGATTCAGGCATACCGACCATTAATTCCGGATCGTTGATGGCGATAATAGGTGTTGTACGCCAATCGATAATAGCCATTTTTACGTGTCTCTTGGTATCGGTAATAATGGCAAAACGGGTCATTTCCGCCGCTGTACCCGCTGTGGTGTTGATAGCGATCATGGGAATCATATCGTTGGTTGATTTATCAACGCCTTCATAATCGTTAATTTTACCGCCATTGGAAACAACCAGGCCAATACCTTTGGCACAGTCATGGGGAGAGCCACCGCCTAAGGAAATAACAGCGTCGCAACCGGACTTTTTGTAAAGCTTAACACCCTTGGCTACACTGGTATCAGTGGGGTTGGGCTCTACAGTATCAAAAACTTCCGCCTCTATCGCGGCATCCGCCAGTATCCCCTTAATTTTATCCACCATGCCCAGGGAGGCCAGAACCTTATCCGTTACGATCATCGGTTTTTTTACTCCCAGGCCTTTGGCCAGGTCGCCGAGTTCTTGCACGCAGCCGGCGCCAAATAAATTTCTGGTGGGGTTAAAGTAATAAGTAGACATAATGTCCTCCATTCTTGCCGTTCTTTGGCTTCAAGGTAACCAGCCTCAAAACGCAGATACGGCATTTGTTTATTTTAGTCCCACTGAATAGACGGGAACTAATTGCTTTATTGTGCGGGATAGAAGCCGGAGGGAGCTTCAGCCAAGTTAATCATGATGTTCTTCATTTGCGTATAGTGTTCCAAAATAACTTTGTGAGTTTCACGGCCTATGCCCGACTCCTTATAACCGCCAAAAGGCGCTCCAGCGGGTATACTGTTGTAGGTATTAACCCACATACGGCCAGTTTCTATACCACGGCACACGCGCATAGCGCGGTTAATATCTCTGGTCCACACAGCGCCCCCTAAACCATAGACGCTGTCATTAGCCATATCAATAACTTCCTCTTCCGTCTTAAACTTAATCACCACGGCCACGGGTCCAAAAATTTCTTCCTGGGCAACCCGCATATCATTGGTTACGTTAGTTAACAAGGTAGGCCGCATAAAACAACCTTTAGCCAATTCGCCTTCGGTTATTCTAGCGCCGCCACAGGCCACGGTAGCGCCCTCTTCCTTACCCAATTCTATATACTTTAAGATATCGTTGAGGTGAGCTTCATATATCTGCGCTCCCATTTGAGTTTCTTCTTCCCAGGGAAGGCCAACTTTAATGTTATTAAAAGCTTTTATGGCATCGTCGACAAACTTATCGTAAATATCCTCATGTACAAACACGCGGGAACCGGCACAACAGACCTGGCCTTGGTTAAATAAAATACCTAATTGAAGTCCGTCCATGGCCATATCCCATTGACAATCGGGGAAATAAATGTTAGCGGATTTGCCGCCTAATTCCAAAGTTGAGGGAATGAGACGTTTAGCGGCGGCAGCAGCCACATTACCGCCGATTTCTGTAGAACCGGTAAAAGCTAATTTACGAAAGCCCTGGTGTTCCAACATATATTGACCTGATCTGGAGCCTTTGCCAGTGACCACATTAAATACGCCGGGAGGCAGTACATCGCCTATAAGCTTGGCCAATTCCAACACACTTAAAGAAGTATAGCTGGAAGGTTTAAAAACTGTGCAACAGCCGGCAGCTAGTACGGGCGCTAATTTCCAGGCAGCCATCAAGAAGGGAAAATTCCAGGGCACAATTTGCCCCACTACGCCAATGGGTTCTCTTAATATGAGGCTCAGGGTATTCTCATCTAGCATAGCGGCGGAACCTTCCTCAGTCCGAACCGCGCCGGCAAAGTAACGAAAATGGTCAGCGGAAAAGGGTACGTCAATAGTGCTAGTTTCCCTGATAGGTTTCCCGTTATCCATGCTTTCAATCAGGGCCAGCCTATCTTTGTTTTCGTCAATAATATCGGCGATTTTCAGTAAATAATCAGCCCTTTCAATGGGCGGCACGTTTTTCCAGGTTTTCCAGGCCTGCCAAGCGGCGTCTACAGCGGCATTCACATCGTCCTTAGTAGCTTCAGCACAAGTGGACAGCAATTCGCCGTTAGCTGGCGAGAAGGACTGGAAGGTGCCTCCGTCAGAGGCGTCCACCCACTTTCCATTAATAAACAACTGGTAACTTTCTCTTGCTGGATTTTTCATAAAAAAACACTCCTTTTTCATTTTTTAAAAACCTTTCCGGTGTTCCCCTAAGGTCTTACCAAAACATGAGTGAGTGACAAACTTTATTTTATGCAAAATACATATAGTTATCCAATTGTTTAAAAGCAATTATTACCTTTTTTCCCTTTAGTTCTCCCCCATTTACAACTTTAATTACTCTACAACATTGTTACTTATATTTAAATATTATCACCCAGGGAATAAAAAATCAACATAAAAATTTATCCTCTTATATAAACATTCGATGAAAAATATATGTCAAAATTAGTAAATAATCCTTATATGAGCACATATCGTGACAAATAATTAGAATTTTACTATTATAGTGTTAAAATATTACAGCTCTAATTAAACTTATGGATAAGAAGCCCCCAATATAAACTCCCCTATTCACCGTGGCTGCCAATATTTATAAGTCAGCAGCTATATTTTACAGTGGTCGGCGCTAGGTAAAAAGAGGACTGTTTTATAGCAACAGCGTTAATAGGAAGGCGTGTTGTGCTTACAGCCACGGCGATTGACTTTCAAAGTTTACTGTTTAGCTTTAGAGCAAAATTTATATGTCTTATTAGTGAGGTTAAATTAAAACAGTCCAGCATTTAAAAACTCCCCCGCTACATTTTCCGGTAGCAGGGGAGCTGGCATTAAGCGAATGTTGCACTGGCCCGTTCCATATTTTCTCTGATAGCTACCTCAAAGGGGCAGCGCTCCTCGCAAGAACCACAGTAGCTACAGTCTTTTGCGTTCTTATGTAACGCGTCATAATGATCCCGCACAGTAGCTGATACGCTACCTGACGTAACGGCAATATCCAGGTATTTAGTTACCGCCGCGATATCTATGCCCTCAGGACAGGGTTGACAGTGGTTACAATACATACAGCGGCCATTAGCTACGATACTTTCACACCCCTCGAAAATATGGGAATAGGATCTTGCCTCTGGGGAAGTTGTAAAGTAGGTCAAAGCTGTTTCCAACTCTGGAATATTTTTGCAGCCCAAAATTACAGACGCTACAGCAGGGCGGTCTAAGCCATATTCAATACATTGAGCCACCGTAAGCTCCCGACCAAAAGGCGAAGCGGCCGCCGCTAATAGAGTGCCGGCTCCCAAAGATTTCATCACGGTGATGGCAACGCCTCGCTGTTCACAAGCGGCATAAAGCCTTTGCCGGGCTGGGTCTATCTTTAACCCCTCAGAATTAAAGCCGCCGTGGGCTTTCAGGGTAAAAATATCCACATCAGCGCGGGCTAAATCGTAAGCGGGGTTTATGCTAAACATCAGAACGTCCACTAAACCAGTTTCAACAGCCTTTAAAGCTGTAACCGGGTTATGGGAGCCCATGCCTATTAGCTTTATTGTGCCCTGGGCTTTCAGGCTTTGGGCATACTCAATTATTGGGCTATTAAACACGGAGTCATAATCCTCAGGGCTATCCACAAAGTATAGCATACCAATATCTATATAATCCGTGTCCAAGCGTGAACAGAGATCCTCAAAGGACGCGGCTGTTTCCTTTAAATCCCTGATACGTACAGTCTTACCGTTTTCCGATTTAGTGCCAATATGACCCTGTATCACAAAATCAGCCCGACAACCCTTGAGGGCTTTACCAATACTGTCGCGAATCCAAGCCTCAGCCATATAGATATCCAGAAGATTTATACCGTGTTCATGGCCTAATTTAATTAAATCAATTATCCCTTGGGGTTCCATGCCATTCATTGGCACACCGCCGATACCTAAGCAGCTTACCTCGATAGAGCTTTTCCCTAAAGAGCGATACAACATTTTTCCACCCTCCCCTTCTTTTATAGCTATAATATTATAAATATTGCTAAATAGCAAGGAGGAATTAAACCAACACGGAGAGTGAACCAACTGGTAACCAAAAATTAAAACTAATTTTTTACTGTTAATAGCCATTGCAGCATGGCGTATTTTCCTAATTATATCTGACAATATCATTCTCCATTAGTATTTATAATTAATACAACGAATTACCGGCCTCGCCCTACTGAATAAAAGTCCTGCATAGTAGGACAAAACCTTCTGCCTATTCCCCGGAAAGCTTAGATAGATATTAGCATGAATTGCAATACCTCGCTCCTAAATTACTTGAGAACCCAATCCTTTTACTAATATCAACTTAATAAAATAATAAAAACCTTTTATTGACTATTCTAGACAAAGCCTTATAATTTAAGGTAGGATAAATTGACATTGTCAAGATGCGGAGCTATTATATGAGCAAAACAATTCAAGGCAGCAAAGAGACAAGTATATACATTATAGATAATGGTTACCGTATTGTCTATTTTAATAATACACTTAAAAGAAAATTCCCCGGTTTGCAAACGGGAGAGCAATGTTTTAAAGCTCTATGCCAGGAAAACACACCTTGTCAAAACTGCCCTTTAATTACAAGACAGGATGACATCTCTATCTTTTTTAACAAGTATTTACAGCGCTGGGTTGAGGTTAACACCGGGGTTATAGAATGGCCTGACAAGGGCGACTGCAACATGGTCATTTGTCGGGAAATACACGAAGGCAATAAAAACCTGTTTTATAATATGACCTCTGTAACCAACTATGATGAACTATATGAGCTAAACCTTACAAAAGATAGATATGCAGTTCTTTATCACCAAAAGGACAAGTATGTTTTACCTTCCCTGAGCGGCAGCATTTCCGGGCTGGTACATAGCGCCTTCCAGCACATTATACATCCCAAAGAGCGGCAGGCTTTTGGAGATTTTTGGGATTTATCAAGCCTTACTTCCCGGCTCAACAGTATTACAGACCGGGAAAAATATCTAAAGGGTCAATTCCGCAGAAAGCTGACCAACGGTGATTATTGCTGGACCCTACACACAATAGTACCTCTGCGCCAAAGTGAAAACAATGACCAAATTGTCATGTGTTTTGTCCAGGATATAAATAAGGAAATGCAGTGGGAGGAAAAGTTTCAGACTCAAAAATCGCTGCGTGACGCAACCCTCGACCACCTTACTGGCCTTTATAAGCGCTCCGTATTTTTTGAAAATGCGGAAAAATTTCTCAGACGCAGGCCAAAACAAAGCTATTGCCTTATAGCTATTGATATTGAACATTTTAAGCTATTTAATGAATGGTATGGCCGAAAAGCGGGCAATAATTTTTTGGTGAGCATTGCGGGGCACTTGAAAGAGGCGGCTAATGATTATCAGGGTATTGCTGGTTATATGTCCGATGATGACTTTGTAATTATTCTACCGGACGACCCCCAGATAATTGCTTTACTGCAGGATAAAATTACTTCCTACATAAAACAATATGGCAAACACGCCGGCTTTCTCCCTGCCTTTGGCATTTATAAAATAGATGATTTATCCATCTCCGTTAACACTATGTACGACCGGGCTGCCATTGCCATGGAGTCAGTAAAAGGTAATTACACCAACAGGGTGTCCTGGTACGACACTGGCATGATGCAAAAAATGGAGGAAAATCTGCTGCTCTTATCCGAGGTGCAAAGGGCTTTAGCCCAGGGCGAGTTTACCTTCTATGCCCAGCCAAAATGTAATATGTCCACAGGCAAAATTGTCGGTTTGGAATCTCTGGTGCGCTGGATACACCCGAAAAGAGGCCTGATTGCGCCCGATGAATTCATTCCCTTACTGGAGAGTAACGGCTTTATTAGTGATTTAGACTTTTATGTTTGGGAAAAAGTATGCCTGGCTGTCCGTAAGCTGATTGATCAAGGTTGTCGGCCCATACCCATTTCAGTAAATGTTTCCCGGTTGGACATTTATACATTAGACGTTGTAGACTGCTTTCAAAGCCTAGTTAATAAATATGATTTAGAGCCTCAGCTCATTGAAATAGAAATTACGGAAAGCGCCTATACAGAAGAGTATGACAAAATTAAAGGCGTTATAAACCAACTGCGACAAGCCGGATTTACCGTATTAATTGATGACTTTGGTAGTGGGTACTCCTCCCTTAATATGCTGAAAGACGTAAACGCGGATATCCTCAAAATTGATATGAACTTTTTGGACATAAAGGAGGAAAGCGCAGAAAAGGGCTTAGGTATTTTAGAGGCTGTAGTACATATGGCCCGTTATATGAATATGAATATGATAGCTGAAGGGGTGGAAACCAAGGAGCAAATGGAATTTCTGCTAGATATTGGCTGTTTATACGGACAAGGCTACTATTTTTACAAACCCATGCCCATGGAAGTTTTTGAGCCTCTGCTGACAGATGAAAACAATATTGATTACCGGGGAGTGCGAGCCCAACAAGTTAAACGTCTGCAAATTAAGGACTTGCTCAACGAAAATGTATTCAGCAATGCCATGGTTAACAATATTTTAGGCGGTATAGCCTTTTATCAAGTTAACGGCGACCAGGTGAAAATTATACGGGCTAATGAACAAT
>DXZC01000049.1 GCA_019415505.1 Peptococcaceae bacterium
AAAAAAATAGTGGTGGCCTCCACCACCGGGGACACGGCCCAGCGCTTACTAGGCCAGGGCTTTGATGTTTCCGTTGTCACCCACCAGGCGGGCTATACCGCCCCCGGCGCTCAGGAGATGACCCCGGAAACCAGGGACCTGCTTATCCAAGACGGTATGCAGGTAATTACCGGCACCCATTTTTTTGCCGGCGTGGACAGGGCGGTTAACCGCAAGTTCCAGGGCATATACCCGGCGGAGCTCATGGCCCATACCTTGCGTTTATTGGGCCAGGGCTTTAAGGTCTGTGTGGAAATTGCAATCATGGCTATGGACGCTGGGCAAGTGCCGGCAAATAGGGAAATTATCGCCATTGGCGGTACGGCCAGAGGGGCGGATACTGCCATTATCATCACACCCGCCCATTCACAGGATTTTTTTGCTACCGATGTTAAGGAGATTATTTGTCTGCCCAGAGGTCATAGGTCATGAGAGATATACAACAGCGAGAAAAATTACAAAGGCGCCTAAATATCGCTAAGGGCGCAGCCCCTGCTGACCTGGTATTGCGACACGGTCGGCTTGTCAATGTTTTCAGCGGTTTAATAGAGGAAAAGGATATCGCCATAGCAGGTACAACCATTGCCGGGGTTGGCCAGTATGAGTCTGGCCGGCAAGTGGTGGACTTAGGCGGCAAATATGTCTTGCCCGGCTTGATAGACGCTCACATTCATGTGGAAAGCTCTCATCTGACTCCTTCATCCTTTGGGGACGCAGCCCTGGCCCATGGTACTACGTCAGTAATAGCCGACCCTCATGAAATCGCCAATGTGTTGGGTACCCCGGGGTTAGAGTTTATGTTTCAGGACGCCCTAGCCTCACCCTTAGACATTTTTTTCATGCTACCCTCCGCAGTACCCGCCACAGCTCAGGAAACAGCCGGAGCGGAAATAAACGCCGCAACAGTGGAGTCGCTTTTTGCTGGGCCAATGCCCTTTTGGGGCCTGGGCGAGGTCATGAACGCCCCCGGAGTAATACAGGGCGATCCCGAGGTTTTGGACAAAATCATCGCCGCTTCAGGCCGGGTTTTAGACGGCCATTACCCCGGCGGCACAGGTTTGAACCTCAATGCCTATTGCTCAGTGGGGATTAACTCCGACCATGAATCTGTTAGCCTGGCGGAGGCCCAAGAGAAGCTGGCCTTGGGCATGACCGTATTTATACGGGAGGGCAGTTCCGCCCGGAACCTGGCAGCCTTATTGCCCTTAGTCAATGATGATAACTGGCCCTGTTTCTGCTTTTGCGCCGATGATCTCAGCGCCGCGGCTCTCAATAGCCAGGGGGATATTTTGCCCATGATCCGCCGTGCCGTGGCCCTGGGCCTATCCCCTCAGCGGGCGGTACAAATAGCTACCATTAACCCAGCCCGGCATTACGGCCTCAGAAAACGTGGCGCCGTGGCCCCGGGCTATTGGGCGGACCTGGTCATAGTTGAGGATTTACAGGACTTTAACCTGGCCGCGGTTTATAAGAACGGCCAGGCTTATACCGGGAATTATCAGGCCCAAGCCATAACCCTGGGTAATGTTACGCTGCCGGATTTAAGCGGCTTAGACTTTCCCCAGCTGGCGGGCCATGAATTTGCCCGGGTGATCAAGGTATTGCCCACGGAAATAATCACCCCAGAAAAAATATATCCTGTTTCCCAGCTGCCGGCCTACGATATTGCCAAGCTGATGATTTTAGAGCGCCATGGCAAAAACGGCAACCAAGCCTTCGGCCTGGTAGAGGGGAGCGGTTTAAAGCGGGGAGCCATAGCTTCTACCATCGCCCACGACAGCCATAATCTTTTGGTACTGGGTCAGGAGCCCAAGGAAATGGCCCTGGCCGCCCAAGCTTTAGCGGACCAAGGCGGCGGCGCTGTAGTTACTCTGGACGGCCAAGTTTTAGCCCGTATGCCCCTGCCGGTAGCCGGTTTGATGACTGGTCAAACAGCCTCCGCCACCGCTAAGGCGGAGGAGGAGTTGTCGGCGGCGGCCAGAAGATTGGGGCTTACTTTACCCGCGCCTTTAATGACCCTGTCCTTTTTAGCCCTGCCGGTGATACCGCAGCTAAAATTAACTGATAAGGGCTTATTTGACGTGGAAAAGTTTACTTTTGTGCCATTATATTTTGACTGAGACAAAAAATTCTTTTTTAACCGGGAAACCTGAGAAATATCGGGATTTTCCCGGTTTTATTATTTTATTTTTCCGTGCTTTCTGCTATAATAAAAAGGCAATAAATGGTAATGGGGTGTAATTTTCAATGGCCCCTTAACCCGCGAAATCAAAAGCCAGCAGCGGTTTTCCCTTTAGATAGGGGATAATACCTTATTTTTACTTAAATATGGGACCATTTTGTTTGGGATGACATAAAATAAAACAAGTTTTGGTCATATATTTCTCTTGAGTTACTATTTACTATTTGTTATACTATGAAGAATTTCCGGAGGCGCTATGAAAATTCACGACGAAGGCCAATCGCCAAACTCCCACAGAAACCGTGGTCAACGCCAGGATAGGCGTAGAATAGCAATTATTATAGCTTCTATTGTAGCCATTCTTTTAATGATTTTTCTCCTGATTAAGGTAGTCAACGCCTTCAGTAGCTCCTTAGGATTTGAAGAACCGGAGAATACCGTGGCTTTGGAGTCCAGCGGTGACGCAGCCTCGGCAGATGATGAGACCGCTACTGTTACCTTTATGGCTACAGGCGATAATTTAATTCATAATACCATTTATGAGCAGGCGGCAGCCCGGGCCAAGGGGGAAGGTTATGATTTTTCCTATGCTTATGAGGCGGTTGCTCCCTTATTAGCCGATGCGGACCTGGCCTTTGTGAACCAGGAAACCCCGGTGGCTACCGCGGTATTTGAGCCCTCTAATTATCCCCTGTTTAATACCCCTAGCGAGTCTGTAACCGCCCTGCATGATATAGGCTTTAATTTATTTAATTTAGCCAGTAACCACACCCTGGATAAGGGCGTTAAGGGCATGGAAGCCACTATAGATTTTATTGATTCAGTGCCTAATAGCACCAATTTTGGGCTCTACCGCAATTACACTGACGAACACACCCCCAGATTGGTAGAGGTTAACGGCATAGTGTTTGCCTTTATTGGCGTCACGGAAATGACCAACGGCATACCCCTGCCCGTTGATACGGAAATGGATATCGTTTATACGGAACAGACCGATAAAATCCAGGCCATGATTACTGAGGCCGAGGCCCAAAGCGATGTGGTAGTGTTGTCGGTGCATTGGGGTGACGAAAATGTGCTGGCCGCGGCTGACCGCCAAAAGGAGATGGCAGCAGATTACGCCGCAATGGGCGCTGATTTAATCATTGGGCACCACCCCCACGTTTTACAGGAAATTGAGACTATAGTCACCGACGACGGCCGGGAGGTTCCCGTGGTATATTCCCTGGGGAACTTTATCTCCGCCATGTCCAACAAGTCCAATCATATTGGCGGCTTATTTGGCTGTACAATTACCCAGGATCCCCAAAACGATACTATTGTTATTGATAATTTGAGTTTCACGCCACTAATTAACTACTTTACTGCTGGGTATGATAATATGCGTGTAATACCTTTTTCTGACTTTACCGATGAAATGGCCGCTGCCCACGGTTTAGGTATTACCAGAGATTATGTGAACGATATTTTAGCCGAAACCGTTGGTGTGGAACTATTAAATGGCGCCAAAGCCGCGGACTCCCCAGAGTAAGCAGCGGTTTATGTTCTTTCCTCGGTAACGACAAAATAAATATTAAAATATATAAACCTGTCTTTGGCGGGTTTTTATATTTAGGAAAGAAGGTAAAATTATGAAAAGCAAGCTTAGCGGTATCTTATTTTGCTTGGTTTTGGCTGTTCCCGGTTACTTTCTGGGCAAGCAATTTCCCATTGTGGGCGGCCCGGTTTTCGGTATTCTCATTGGTATGGTAGTAGCTTATTGGCGTAGACCCCAGATTTTAGATGAAGGTATAAAATATACCTCTAAAAAAATATTGCAATATGCCATTATACTTTTAGGCTTTGGTATGAACCTTTTTGATGTTTTCCGGGTTGGCGCCCAAAGCCTGGTTATCATGGTATTTACCTTAGCGGCAGCTTTTTTAACGGCTTATTTCGCGGGCAAGGCTCTGAAGCTCCACGGCAACGTGCCTATCCTCATTGGGGTAGGTACCGCCATCTGCGGCGGCTCGGCCATTGCCGCTACAGCGCCGGTTTTAAAAGCCAGCGACAAGGATATGGCTTTTTCCATATCCACAATTTTTCTCTTTAATATAGCCGCTGTGTTCATTTTCCCCGCTTTAGGTCATCTTATGGGTATGGATAATATGAACTTCGGTATGTGGGCCGGGACTGCCATTAACGATACCTCGTCAGTGGTGGCGGCGGGTTACGCTTATTCCGACGCTGCCGGGGATTACGCTACCATTGTTAAACTGACCAGAACCCTGATGATTGTACCCATTACCTTGGTTTTGGCCCTCTGGGTCACGAACAAAGCCAAGAAAGAGGGGGGAGATGGCAAAGGGGATTACAGCATTAAAAAGATTTTCCCCTGGTTTATTTTAGGCTTCCTGGGCGCCTCCATTGTGGTTACCGGGGTTTCCGCCCTCAGCGACGCCGCCTTTACCACCAAAGCCTTTGATTTCCTCACCGGCGTGGGTAAATATCTCATTATCATGGCTATGACAGCCATTGGCCTTAATACCAAAATTAATGAATTGATTAAAAACGGGGTGCGTCCCATTGTGTTGGGCCTGTGCTGCTGGTTTGCCGTGGCGGTGGTTTCCTTGATTTGCCAGTATTTCATTTTATAGGACTTATCGCCGGCACTTGCCAAGGTTTAGTCTTTGTGTTATAATAAATCGGTAAAACAGTTTTCATTTTGCTGTGCTAAGCGGGGAGTTAGCGGCGCCTTGTACCCACAATCCGCTATAGTGGGGCCGAATTCCTGTTGGAGGCTGTGTTGTTTTAGGTCTGCCTCATATAAGTGGCGTTGATGAGCGGGTCCCGTGCGACGGACAGCTATGAACCCCGTCAGGTCCGGAAGGAAGCAGCGGTAAGTAGTGTAGTTCGGGTGCCTCGGGAGTGCCTGATCGGAGTTAACTGTATGAGTAACGCTGGGGCAATTTCACTCGAAAACAGGTGCACAGCAACTATTTTAATAATTATAAGGGGAAATGCTTCGCCGCTTTTGTGCGTATTTGTACGACGGCACACGGCATTTCCCATTTTTTAGGAGTTATTTAGGAACTATTCAGTAGCAACTAGGAGCTATTAAGAGCTATTTAGGAACTATTCATTAGCTATTTAAGAGCTATCAGAAGCTATTTAGGAGCTATTAGGAGCGATTATGGAACATCTCGCACTTTACCGGAAATGGCGGCCCCAAACCTTTGGCGCTTTAGTGGGTCAAGCTGAGAACGCTAAAATATTGCGGCATGGCGTGGCCCAGCACCGCCATGCTCACGCTTACCTTTTTTGCGGTACCAGGGGAACAGGTAAAACCAGTACTGCCCGGATTTTGGCCAAGGCTTTAAATTGCCAGAATCCCCAGGACGGGGAACCCTGTAATCAATGCCCCTCTTGTCAGGCCATTACCACTGGCCGGGCTTTAGATGTTTTGGAGATTGACGCTGCCTCCAACCGAGGTATTGACGAGGTGCGGGACCTCTTGGAAAAGGTGCATTTTGTACCCGCTGAGGGTCGCTACAAAGTATATATAATCGATGAGGCTCATATGCTGACTACAGAAGCTTTTAACGCCTTGTTGAAAACCTTTGAGGAGCCTCCGGCCCATGTGATATTTATTTTAGCTACCACGGAGCCGCGAAAAATTCCCTTAACCATTCTCTCCCGCTGCCAACGCTATGACTTTAAACCCATTGACGAAGGGGCAATGGCGGCGGCTCTAAAATCTATAGCTGCCGAGGAGGGGCTGGATATAACAGATGAAGCCCTGCTTTTCCTGGCTCAGAAAGCTAAAGGCAGTATGAGGGACGCTCTCTCCCTCCTGGACCAAGGCATGGGAGCCGGAGAAGAGAGCTTAACTCTGGCTGGGTTGAGCCGCATTTTAGGCAGTGTGCTCACCGATTTTTGGCCGGGTTTTGTCCAGGATATCGCAAAGCGGGATATTGTCAGTCTCTTTGCCAGCCTGGATACCTTAGCGGCCGAGGGTAAGGATTTACGCACCCTTTTCAGCGATTTTCGGGAGCTGTTAGGCGATATGCTCTCCTATAATGGCGCTATGGACCAGGGCTATGGTAAAATCGTGGCCAGTTGCCGCGGCAGTTTAACCCCGGAACAAATTATTGCCCTCCTCACTATACTGGGAGAGGGGGAAAGCGCTTTTCGCTATCAGCGGGATAATAAGGTGGTTTGTCGCTTCCTCCTGGCCAAGATGCTGCAAGAGCTTGGGAATATGCAGCGAACCCCAGTTGTGGCGAGAGAGGTTCAGCCGCCGGTGGCCGCGACTGCTACAGTTCCAGCACAGGCCTCAGTTTCGCCCCAGGCCCCAGCGCCGGCCCAGGCTGACCAATCAGTTAAACCGCAAGACCCGCCTCAACCAGTTAGCCCCCAGCCCCAGCCTATTGCGGCGGCTTCCCCTAGCGAGCAGCCAACTAAGGCCAAACAGCGGGTGATACCTGTTGATAATGACGAGGAAATTTGGAGCCAAATTTTGGCGGCGACCAAAAAAATATCTTCAAAAACCTACACCTGGCTCAGCCGTGGCCAGTTAGTTAAAATAACGGCACAGGAAGTTATTGTAGCCTATTATGATTCCGACGCCATGTACCGGGATAAAATGGAGCAGCCCGACCACCAGGCCGCGGTTCTCCAGGCAATATCCGAGGTTATGGCCAAGGAAATGCAATTTAAAATAGATAAGGGTAGAACAGAACCAAGTCTTTTTGATTAAAAGGAGGAAATACCATGGGTATGAACGGTGGCAATATGCAAAAGATGATGAAGCAAATGCAGAAAATGCAAAAGGATATGGAAAAAATGCAGGCGGAAATTGGCGCCCGCACTGTAGAGGCCTCGGTGGGGGGCGGCGCCGTTACCGTTGTGGCCAGCGGTAATCAGGAAATTAAAGCTGTGAAAATTAATCCCGACGCTGTAGATTTGGACGATATAGAAATGCTGGAGGACATGGTTTTGGGTGCTTGTAACGAAGCTTTGAAAAAAGCCCAGGAAATGATGACCACAGAGCTGAGCAAAATTACTGGCGGTATGAATATACCCGGCTTGTTCTAAGGAGTAACCATGAGTTATTATCCTCCCAGCTTACAAAAGCTCATGGACGCTTTGGCTAAACTGCCCGGCATAGGCCCTAAAACGGCCCAGCGCTTGGCCTTTCACATTATGGAGCAGCCTAAAAGTGAGGCTATATTTCTGGCGGACGCCCTTAAAGAGGTTAAGGAAAAGCTGCATTTTTGTCCTGTATGCTTTAATATCGCCGAAGGGCCGGTCTGTGAAATCTGCGCCGACCCCAAGCGTGACGCTGCTTTACTCTGCGTGGTAGAGTCTGCCAGGGATATTATTCCCCTGGAAAAAAGCGGTTCCTTTCGGGGCTATTATCATGTCCTGGGTGGGCTTATCTCCCCCATGGAGGGTATCGGGCCGGGAGAACTCCATGTTAAGGAGCTGTTAGCGCGTTTGGCGGACAATACGGTAGAGGAAATAATTATGGCTACCAGCTCCGGGGTGGAGGGAGAGGCCACGGCCGTATATTTAAGCGATTTACTCCGGCCTCTTACCCCCAAAATAACCCGTATAGCCCAGGGCATGCCCGTGGGCGGCGATTTAGAATATGTGGATGAACTTACCTTAGCCCGGGCGCTCCAGGGTAGGAGGGATATTTAAGTGGACTTACCCGTTTATCTGGAAAATATCCTCCTGTTTTTTACCATCTTAGGGGCGGCTTTATTGGGGGTTTATTTGTTAACCCGTCCTTTTAAGTGGTTTTTTCGCTGGTTATTCAACGGTATAGCGGGGGTTCTGGTTTTATTTCTCCTTTACACCTGGGGCGGGGCTTTTGGTCTTACTGTGCCCTTTAACGCTTTAACTGTAATTATCTCGGCTTTGCTGGGCTTGCCTGGCGTGGCTCTGATTATATTGCAACAATTATTATTTTAGGAGTTTTAACTAACGGTGAAAGATTATCTGAAATTAGCCGCTGAAATTGGTTTTACCGCGGCTTGCTATTTTGATCCCCAAGCCCTGTCCTTTGCGGACGCCGCCACCCTGCGGGAAGCCTGTAAAGCCAATGACTGCGGCATGTACGGCAAATTTTGGACCTGCCCGCCTGGTATCGGCAGTATTGAAAAAGTGGTGGGAACCATTAAACAATATAACCATGGCTTGGTTATGCAGCTCCTTACCGAAGCCATTAATTATGCTGTGCAGCCTGAGGTATTCAGCGAAATTTGCTATAGCTTTAATACTATGACTCAAGCTCTCAAGGCGGAGCTGGAAAAAGAGGTGGGGGACGTTTTCATGCTGGGCATGAGCGGTTGCACCCTCTGTGAAAAATGCACCTACCCCCAGGAAAAATGCCGTCATCCTCACACCATGACGCCCTGCATCTCCGGTCATTGCCTCAATGTTTACCGGCTCTGGGACAGTACGGGCAACCGCCGGGCTAATCTGGATGAGTCTGACTTTTACAGCGTTTTGCTGTGGCGGTAACCTCTTTGAGCTTGAGGTTAAATGGGTTTACAGTAACGAGACCTTCTTACCTTTAACTAACGGCCTAATTTAAACAACTGGCATGAGCATCTACAGGCCATACGGGAAATAATGTGGGCTGACAAACACTTTTATCTGAATACCAAGCCAGGAGGAAGTTTTTCACCAGACCCTCTATAATATAAAGAGGAAAACTTTTAGGGCCAATATTGCCCAACTGCTTCGGCTTATAGGGCTGGCGAAAACGCATAACTATAAAACCTCAATGGAAATACCAGTAAGCTTGGTTTGCACTTTGCTTTAACGGAAATACCAGTAAGCCTTAGCTTTCACTTTTCTTCAACTAATAAGGCAGCACACTGGTAACTGCTTTTACGAGACTGTGGCTGGTTTAGAGCCTTGGGCCGTGACCTTATCCGGCCGATAAAAATTTGTGAGCCAGTGGGGGTAACTAGAGATACCTACCAGGCTTTGGGAGAATCTGTTCATGGGTAAAATCCCCGGCAGCGAGCCGACAGTGTACTTAGATGTACAGGGGCTAGCGCAGGGTGCTTTTACCTATTTTTTATTTTGGCTATCTTGCTCTTTGGAGCAAGTATAACCAATGGGCTGCTGCCCTTGGCCTTTCTTGACCGAGCTGGAAATATCTCTTGCTTGGCTGTTAAGCCGCGCGGTTTTAAAGCGGCAGGAAAAGTAACTTTATGCTACAAGAGAATTATCCCGGCGATAAGCCTAAAGGCCCGTGAGAAGGCGTGGTTTTAATATTCTAAATAGGGGTATAGGGGGATAAGCTTAGATAACCAGGTTTGGTTAGCAGGCGCCAGTTGAGTGTGACGTTTCCCTGGCGCCTTGGGATTTAAAATGTGTCAAAATGTGTAGTTATGAGAATAACCTAAAAATGCGCCTGGGCTGGGCTGAAATTCCTGATTTTCCCGCCATTTTTTTATTGACATCCCTGGGCCTATCTTTTATAATTAAAAAGTCGACCGACCGGTCGGTTTTATTATGCGGGGGGTATAGCTCTACAGCTCCTACCGGCCGCAAAACTGAAATTGCTAAATCCCTAACAGGACTAGCAGCTAAATATAAAAATCAGCGGGAAATTTAACGTAATTGCGGGGGATAATATGCTATCAAAATTCAGCGTCAATAAACCTTACACCGTGGTAGTAGCCGTTATTTTAGTGCTTATTCTGGGTTTTATATCCTTTACCGGTATGCAGACGGATCTTTTACCCAGTATAGACCTGCCTTACGCCGTTGTGGTCACAACCTATCCTGGGGCCACCCCGGAAGAGGTGGAAACTGTCATTACTAAACCTGTGGAACAGTCTATGGCCACAATTAGCAATATTAAGACCGTGTCATCACAGTCGGCGGAAAATATGTCCATGGTGATTCTAGAGTTTTACCAGGGCACGAATATGGATTCCGCCATGCTGGAAATGCGGGAAAGCTTGGATATGATAGACTCCATGTGGACAGACGACACCATAGCTTCCCCCATGATTATGAAAATAAACCCGGATATGATGCCCATTATGGTGGCCTCTGTGGACCAAGAGGGGCTGAGTCACGATGACCTTTCCCTTCTGGTGGAGGATACGGTTTTGCCCTCTTTTGAGCGCCTTGAGGGTGTGGCTTCTGTAACAGCCATGGGTTTGTCCGATGAAAGCCTTAAAGTCACCATTGACCAGGAGCGCATTGATTTAGTTAACGATGCGATTGCCGCCGCTATTGACGGGGATATCGACCAGGCAAGGGCGGCTTTAAACCAAGCTAGGGCCCAGTTAAACAGCGCTTCCCAGCAAATTGAAGCCCAGGTGCAAAGCGGTAAAGCCCAAATTGCCGAGGGTGAAAAGCAAATAGCGGCGGCTAAGGAACAGTTGGACGCCAGCGAAGGCGAATTAGACAAGACTATTTCCGGCCTGCAAAGCCAAAAGGCTGATTTGGTTGACCAAAGAGAAGGCTTAGTTACGGAAAAGTCGGCTCTGGAGGGACAGATTCAAAAACTGGAGGAAGCTGGGGAAACAGTGCCCCAAAGCCTAATTGAGCAGCGGGAGCAAGTGAATGCCGCTTTGGCGAAGTTGGATAGCGCCATTGGTGAAATAGACGCCGGCTTGGAACAGGCTACTGCTGGTAAGAAGGAAATAGCCGCCCAGCGCCAGACTGTAACTGCCAAGGAGCAGGAATTGGCCGCCGGCAAGTCGGAAATGGAATCCCAGGTAGCTGACGCTAGGGCTAAAGTAGCCCAGGGTAAGGCGGAGGTAAATTCCCAAGCCTCTACCTTAGAGGAACAGGCTGCCGCCGCCAAGGAGGAAGCCTCCATTGATGATATTATCACCGTGGATATGATTTCCGGCATTTTAGCGGCCCAGAATTTTTCTATGCCCGCGGGTTCCTTAAAATCCGACAGCGCCACCTATACGGTTAAAGTAGGGGACGCCTTTAATACGGTAGAGGAAATAAATAATATTCTCCTCTTTGAAATGGATTTAGATGGCGTTGACGACGTTCGCCTGAGCGATGTGGCCTCGGTTTCCATGACTGACGCTGCTGACGACGCTTATGCTAAGGTTAATGGCAATGACGGCGTGCTTCTCTCCTTCCAGAAGCAATCCTCCTATTCCACCTCCGAGGTCTCGGAAAAAATCAACGCGGCAATTAAGACTCTGGAAGAAGATAACGAGGGACTGACCATTACCTGCTTTATGGACCAGGGGATTTATATAAAAATGGTCACTGATTCTGTGTTGCAGAATCTCCTCTTCGGCGGTATTTTAGCCATTTTCATTCTCCTGCTTTTCTTGCGGGATATACGCCCCACGCTGGTAGTGGCTATTTCCATTCCCGCCAGTGTACTGTTTGCCCTGGTGATGATGTACTTTACCGGCGTAACCCTGAATATTATCTCCCTTAGCGGTCTGGCCTTAGGTGTAGGCATGCTGGTAGATAATTCCATTGTGGTTATTGAGAATATTTACCGGTTGCGGCGCCAAGGCGTGCCCACTAAGGAGGCTGCTATTGAAGGGGCCAAACAGGTCAGCGGCGCTATTGTGGCCTCTACTCTCACAACCATTTGCGTGTTCTTCCCCATAGTGTTTACTGACGGCATGTCCAAAGAGCTGTTTATGGATATGGGCCTTACTATCGCCTATTCCTTAATCGCCAGCTTATTGGTGGCCCTCTCCCTGGTGCCCTCCATGGCTAACGGCGTACTGCGTAAGGAATATAAGGGTGAAGGTAAATTATTTAAAAAGTTCCAAAACGCCTATGAAAAGGTTTTGCGCTGGTGCCTGCGCCATAAAATTACAGTTATTATCGGAGTTGTTGTTCTCCTCTTTGGCAGCGCTTACTTTGCTGTCGCCCAAGGTACCTCCTTTATGCCGGAAAGCGACAGTACGGAAATGATGGCTACTGTCACCATAGAAGATGATTACACCCAGGAGGATTTATTCCAGTTTGCCGATACTGTTATGGCGGCAGCCATGGACATACCAGAGGTTAGCGCTGTCGGCGCTATGGATAGCTCCTCCGGCGGCATGGGGGGTATCGGCGGGACCACAGGGGAGGTTACCTCTGTTTCCTTCTACATTCTCCTCGATGAGGATAAGACCCGGAGCAATAAGGCCATTGGGCGGGATTTAGCAGCGGCAACCGAGGACCTGGATTGCGAGGTCAGCATAACCACTTCCAGTATGGATATGTCCATGCTGGGTGGCAGTGGTATTCAGCTCACTGTTAAGGGTGAGGATTTAGATAAATTGGCAGAGATTACCGGTGATTTATCCCAGCTTATGGCTGATATAGAGGGCGTGGCGGAAGTAACCGATACCATGGATGACGCCAACCCGGAAATAGTGGTAACTGTGGATAAGGATGAGGCTATGGCCCAGGGCTTTACTGTAGCCCAGGTTTACGCTGCCGTTTCTGCGGCGATTGATACCAATACCCAGGCCTCTACTTTGAATATGGATGGCAAAGAGTATCCCATAATTGTACTGGAGGGCAGTGCGGAAACTATGTCCGCCGCGGAAATCGCTGATATTCCCCTGAAGGCTGAGGCGGGGAGCAGCAGCCAAGCAGCCCCTGGCCTTTCCGCCGGAGCTGCCAGCGAGGATAAGGATGAGGATGATGAGGAACTGACTGTGGGCGATGTGGCGGAAATCAGCGAAAAACAAAGCCCCGCCTCAATTTCCCGAAGCAGTCAGCAACGGTATATGAGCACTACCGCCACAGTAGGGGACGGTTATAATATAGGCTTAGTCTCCGCTGAGGTTAAGGAGAAGTTAGCGGCCTACGAGTTGCCCAGCGGTTATACTGTGGAAATAGCGGGGGAAAGCGTCACCATTGAAGATTCTATTAACGATTTAATTAAGGTTATACTTTTGGCGTTGGTATTGACATACCTCATTATGGTGGCTCAATTCCAGTCCTTACGCTCTCCCTTTATCGTGATGTTTACCGTGCCCCTGGCCTTTACCGGCGGCTTCTTAGCTCTACTCATTACCGGTATGGACGTTAGCGTTATCGCAATGCTGGGCTTCCTGGTCCTCACCGGGGTAGTGGTCAACAATGGTATTGTGCTGGTGGACTATATTAACCGCCTCCGCTCTGATGGTATGTCCCAGGGTGAAGCCATTGTTCAGGGTGGCAGAACCAGAATACGCCCGGTTATGATGACCGCTTTAACCACAATTTTAGCCCTTGTCACTATGGCTATGGGGCTAGGTACCGGTGGTGAGATGGTGCAGCCCATGGCAGTGGTTTGCATTGGCGGTTTAGCCTACGCCACCTTACTGACAGTGTTTGTGGTGCCGGTTATGTACGACGTCATGCACCGCAAGGAGCGCCGGGCAGCTAAAAAGCGGCAAAAGCTGGCAGCCCAGGCTGATGATGAGCAGCAGGATGCAGATAAAGAGGGTGAATAATTATGCTAAAGTTGGATTTAGATTATTCGCCCAAGGAAATTCAGATATTGAACAGCGTTATTGACCTGTTTTTTGCCGGCGTTTCACTGCACAATATGAAAGTAGCAGATATTGCCGCCCAGGCAGGCATGGGCAAGAGCACTGTGTATGAATACTTTGACTCTAAAGATGAAGTTATCAATCAGGCCGTAGCCTACCGGGTTGGCTGTGAAATTAAAGAATTATCTCAGGAAATTGCCGGGGCAACAGATTTTCGCACCTGCACCTTAGAGGTTTTAACTAATATATTTAACCGTTGCAGCCAGTCCTCAGCCCCCTTTTTTCTCCTGAGCTTAGAAATTCCTCAGATGCGGGAAATGTATAATCTTCTTACCTCCCTGCGGTCCTCCTTTTTAACTCTGGGTTGGCAGGTTATAGATGACTACCTGGAGGTGGGCGTCAAAGATGGCTCAATTAAAGGCAGCAAACCCCTGGCTCTAAAGCGCCAGACCGTACTTAGCGCCTTTTCTGGTTTCCAGGCTATGCGGCATAATTGCCCGGAAATTGGCTGTGAGGAGCTGGCCCTAAACGCTTACAATATAATAATCGGCACATTATCTCAATAATCGACTTGACTCTTTTCCTTCTGTTGTATATAATTATAAAATACAGAAATTTATAGATAAATATATTCAGAGCAATTTTTTTGGTTTAAGCGACACCTTGGAGTGAATTATGGCACAAGAATTATCCCTACAAGAACAGAAATATGTAGATTTAGACGATGAAGAGGTCATTGGTCTGTTTCGTGCTGGCGACGAATATGCCCAGGATTATCTGATAATCAAGTACAAGAACTTTGTGCGGTCTAAAGCCCGTTCCTATTTTCTCATTGGCGCTGACCGCGAGGATATAATCCAAGAGGGTATGATTGGTCTCTACAAGGCCATTCGCGACTACCGAGGGGACAAGCTCTCATCTTTTCGTGCCTTTGCCGATTTATGTATTACTCGGCAGATTATAACCGCCATAAAAACAGCTACCCGGCAAAAGCATATTCCCCTTAATTCCTATGTATCCTTGAATAAACCAATTTATGAGGAAGGCAGCGACCGCACCTTAATGGACGTGCTGGCCGGTATGCGTATTACCGACCCGGAAGAGCTGGTAATTGGCCAGGAAGAGATTGACGACATTGAATTGAAAATGGGGCAAATTCTCAGTCCCTTGGAATGGCAGGTTCTTATGCTCTATTTAGAGGGCAAGAGTTATCAAGATATAGCCGTTAAATTAGACCGTCATGTTAAATCCATTGACAACGCTTTACAG
>DXZC01000005.1:0-24310 GCA_019415505.1 Peptococcaceae bacterium
ACCTTTTGCAGCAATGTTCTTTCATCTTTTTTTGACATACAAGTCACCTCTCAGCGCGACAATATTATGTACAAAGAAGAACCGAGAAAAGCGAAGCCTTCTTCGGTTCTTCCTTGCTCATTGAGAGTGGAGTGGTAATTAATCAATTACATGTTTTCAATTTTGTCCAAAAGTTCACGGTCAATTCCCTGTTCCACAAAGATATCTTTAATCTGAGAGAGGATAGCTTCGTCACATACGGGAGCCTTAGCTTTGTAATCTTCCATCAACTGATTGTAGCGTTTTTCAATGTTCAAGCCATACTGATTGGCAGGGTCCTGAACACTACCGCGGGAGCAGAGATGGGGTGCCAGGGGTTCGGTATGGCAATATTTGAAGGTGTGGTCTTTGGTGAGATATTCACCGTCATGGCCCACTTCATCAATGAGATCAAGGGGAATGGTATCTTCATTGATCTCGAATTCTCTGAGGTAACGCAAAACATAGCGGTTAACTTCAAAGTCAGAAATTACTTTTTCGTAGGAAGTATAGGCATAACCATCGAGGATACCGGCGGAATGAACAATAAAGTTCACTTCATTCTGGCAGCAGGCGAGGAAGGTCATGAAGGATTCCATACCAGCCTGAGCGTCCACAACTTTAGCGTCAGTAACAGCGCCGCCGGCCCTGGCGGGAAGCTGGTAGAATTTAGCCATCTGGCCCAGGTAACGATAGCAGAGAGCGCCTTCGGGAGCGCCGATAGCAATCTGACCGCTTTTCATATCAGCAGTGGTGGACTGGGAACCCATAATCACCGGGGTACCGGGGCGAACCATCTGAGCCAAAGCTATGGTAGCCAGAGCTTCGGCAGTGCTCATAGCGACGGTACCGGCAACGGTTACAGGAGAGGTGGAACCGGCCATATCGCAGGGAGCAATAATCAAAGGCTGACCGTATTCAGCAAATTTAATCAACACGTCGGTCATCATAACGTCAAGCTGAAGAGGAGTGTTAGCGTTGACGATAGTTATCATGTGGGGATGTTTAATCAATTCTTCTTTGCCGCCGAAAGCGATTTCACCGGCTTTGAGCATAGCGTCCATATATTCTTCATTACCGGCCACGCAGAAAAGGGCTTTATCGGAATGGGTGTAGGTGGCATAGAACATGGAAAGACAGGAAGAAGGAATGGGAATATCGAAGGGCTGCACCATTAAACCGCCGTCTACATGATAGTCATCGTTAGCATGGAACATTTTGGCATAGTTTACATAGTCCTGGATAGTAGCCTGGCGTTTTACACCGTTTTTATCGGCAATATGAGCGCAGCCATAAAGAGGCGCGGGGTTTACGTTGCTGCCGCCAATGGTGATATTGTGTTGGGGGTTTCTGGCATAGAGAGTGAAGGTAGAGGGCGCTTTGCGTACCCAGTACATCAACTGTTCTTCGGTGAAATAAGCCACATCGCCTTCCACGCGAATGCCGTTAGCTTTTAAAATTTCAATGGCTTTGGGATTGTAATATTTCATGCCGGTTCTTTCCAGCATAGCCATAGCGCCTTCATGGATTTTTTGACATCTTTCTTTCATGATAAGATTCCTCTTTCTTTTTTATTTTTCTTTTTTTGTTATTTATTTAAATTTCAATTTTACACAACAATAGCGGGTCAGTTCTTTTCTTCAGCTTCTAATTCCGCTTTTTCCTCTGGGGTCAAAGTAAGGTCGTATTTGCTTCTCTGGCGCATGGATTTGATATAACCCACAGCCCAGATAATCTGAATAATCAAAATCGGCAAGCCGCAGACCACGGAGGCTGTCTGCAAGGCTCCCAGACCACCGCTAATCAAGAGCACAAAGGCCACAGCGCCCATCATAACACCCCAGATAACTTTTAAAATGCTGGGAGAAGCCTTGGGGTCCCCTTCTTCACCGAGATATTCCGGTTTGATACACATATCGGAAAGAGTGAGGGTCTGGGATTCCATCAAAGTGAGCAGGGAGAAAATAATTGCCAGGAAGGCCAAGCCAAAGAGAATGGGGGTCAAGGGCAAATTCTCCACATAGGCAAAGAGCGCCACGGAACTGCCCCACTCGCTGATAACGCTCCAAATATCGGCGCCGTTCAACTGGAAGTTAATGGCGGAGCTACCGAAAATGCCGAACCAGGCAATGGCAAAGATAGTGGGGGCCAAAAGATTGACCAGCACGAATTGCCGGATTGTGCGGCCTTTGGCCAATTTGATGAGGAACAAGCCAACCAAAGGAGCAAAAGAAAGCCACCAGGCCCAATAGAAGATGGACCAACCGCCCACCCAGCCGGTCTGCTTGACCGATTCCAGATATAAGGATTCGGGAACGATAAAGGCAAAGTACTGACCAATAGAGCTGGTGGTGTTATTGAGGATGAACAAGGCGCCGCCAAAGATAAAGGCCCAAATCATCAAAGCAAAATAGATGTACATATTGGCATTGGAAACATGGGTAATGGCTTTATGCAAGCCGGAGCAAGCAGCGCCAATAGTGCAAATCACCAGTACGCCGATGAAGAAAATGGCCAGGAAGGCGTCGCTGTAGCTGGTGCCGAAAACATAGTTGAAACCAACGCCGAACTGGGATACACCGAAACCCAGGGAGGTACCCATGCCGCCGAGAATGGCAAAGATACAGATAGCGCTGACTACTTTACCCCAAACACCATCGCATTTATTGCCAATGAGCGGGTATAAAGTGGAAGTGATGCTAAAGCGGCGTTTACCGTTCATGATGATAAAGGCGCAGCAGAGTCCGGCAGCACAATAAATACCATAGGGATGTAGTCCCCAATGGAGGAAATTAAACTTCAAGGCTCCCTCCGCGGCGTCAGCGCCGCCCGCTTCCCAACCAAGGAAGCCGGGAGGAGTCATCAGATTGGTCAGAGGTTCCGCAACCCCCCAATAGACGATACCAATGGCGATACCGGAGGTAAGGGCCACGGCAAACCAAGTAAAGAAGGACATTTCGGGCTTAGCGTCTTTACCGCCGAGGCGAATTTTGCCGTATTTACTGAAACCGGCCCAGACGCAAAATGCAACTAAAAAGGTGGAGCCCAAAGCATAAAACCAACTAAAATACTTTGTGGTGAAACTAAATGCGGCAGAGGCCCCATTGCTGAATGCTTCCGGGGCAATGATGCCGATGAGAACAAAGACCAATAAAATCAAGGTAGGCGGCAGAAAAATAGCCCAGTCGACTTTCTTGGCTAAAGAAACATTATCTTTTTTCATAATAATTCCCCTTAAAATAGTAGTTTGCAAGTTTATTGCAGCTATCATAAAGAAATCAAGATAACCTCATTTCCCGGGATTATCCATTCAACACAAGAAATAAATAGCACTATAAATGACTGTAATACATTTTTTCACTAGCACAACATTCCATTTCCTACGCAAAACAGATAAATTCAGTTATCATGATTACTAAAAGACCAAAAAAATATACCTCCTAAAAGAGGAAATATATTATAGGTAACTTATTTAATTTTTATTTTTCCAACATATGTAGACGATAATTATGGCGGATCAATTCCATAAATTCATCCGTTGCCTTTTGAGCCATTCCCGGCTCGTCCCAACAACGGCGATAGAGAGCCAACATACCCCGGAAGATATAACAATCAGTCTTGCTGAGGTAATCAGCGTCTGCCAAAGAGATGCGGCCTTCGTCCGCGGCTCGCTTTAATATAATAAAATCACGTTCACGCAAGTTGTTACTTTGCATGACCATGGTAAAATAGCTACCTAAACGCGCTAATTCTTCAGGAAACAGGGAGTAATACTCCAAGATAATCTCCTGAATTTTCACATTGTTTTCACCAAAAAACAGATTTTCAAAGATCGGCAAATTTTCAAAGGAATAAAAAGCAAATCTTTCCCAAAGCAATAAATTAACCTTTAAGTAATCATCCTCCCCTTGGGACACCGTGGCAATGTCCTCGGCATATCTGCGTAAATACCGCACGGAAGCCAAAGCCAAAAGATGGTCGGCATTACTAAAATGCTTGTACAATGCCGCGCTACTGCAACCCACGCGTTCCGCCACCTTGCGAATGGTAAAACCATTGATGCCGGATTCACGCAAAATATCATAGGTCGCTTCCACATATTCACTTTTTAAGGTACGATGCTGTGTATTATTGGTTATCATGATTACTTGCCCCTATAATAATCCAAATTTCTTGTTCTGTCAATACTTTTTTACAAAAAATATAATTTTTTTCTATATCAATTCTATCACTCATAGTTCAATACCACAAGGTAAAAAAAATGCCGTCTTTTTTTCTATTCTAGCGCGCCGCCTATTTTTAAGTTTAAATAGCCGGTAAGCCAGTGTATCACAAATAGTCCCAAGGTAGAGTGCACAAGGAGCTTAGTCGCCCTTCTTTTAATAAACTCCTTGTCAGTACACTTTTGCAGCGAGTATCTGGCGCACATGCCGGCTACCACGAATAGCAACACCATAAACCAAGGGTAAACTATATATGCGAATACATCAAAAGCCGCAATGTTCTTCGCGCCGGGAATACCTCCGGCAACCCCCACGCCGTTAAACATATAGCAAACATGGTAAATCAAAACTAAAAACACTGTAAACCAGCGTATATTGTCCAAATATATTTTCCTGGTTGTTAGCGTATTACTATTCATTTTTACAACTCCTTACCGCAAAAACGGTAACATATACCGGCATAAGCGTCGCTTAAAGCTTCGCTGATAAACTCTAAATCCCAATCTAAATAAGAGGTTGCCAACATGGTAGCAATGCCATGTACATATATCCACATTTCCATGTGAAAAACACGGGCAGCTTCATCACTAAGCTCATTATCCTTTTTAATAAGCTCAAGCAATGGTTTGATTTCCCCAGCGTCCTCTTGGATTCTTTCCTGGGAACGGTCCCGCATAAAGAGCAGCTTAAAAAGCTCCGGTTCCTCCCTGGCAAAGCGAATGTAGGACATGCCGCTGGCCTTATAAGGGGGATATTGCCCCTGCGCCATATCCCCCTGTAAATATTCCTGGTACCTGGCCTTGGCCGCGGACAATACCTCCAGACGCACCTCCTCCATACTCTGGAACAGGCCAAAAATGGGCTTAACGGAGGAACCCAGCCTTGCCGCTAACCCCCTGGCGGAAACGGCGGCAATGCCTTTTTCTCTGGTTAAATTCAAAGCGGCAAGAATAATCTCCTCCCTGGTAAATTTAGCTTTTGGCGGCATTGGCCTTACCTCCTTTATAGGAAACTTATGTTACGTAACTACTGTTACCTATTATAAACATAACAGCGCTATTGTCAAGAGCCTTAACCCTAAAGATTCCCACTAAAAGCTAAATTCCCATGCACCATTACCGCCACTTTGGTTTGCCAGCCTTGCCCATAGGGTCAGGCCGGATTACCGCCGCTCTCGCCCTCCTGGGCCAGGGCCTCGGTCTCCTGAGCAGCGTCCTCCACCCAGGGGTGATTACGCAAAATTGTCCGACGGCTGATTACGCCCTGGCTCTTTTCAGCTATTTCCGCTATTTCCATATCATTTTCTATGGAATTGCGGTAGTATATTTGCTTAATCGGCGTATCCTCCGGCAGTCCTAGGTAACCCAAGAGAATACGGAGAAACTGACTAAACCCAGCCCTAAATTCCGTTTCCAAAAGCCCCGCCTTAATCTCTAAAAGACTATACAGGTATTTCAAAGCCACACCGCTGGTATTGCCAAAATTTTGCGGATCAGGATTAACCCCCTGGCCGGATATAAAAATTTGTTTTTTCAACAATTCCAAAAACTTTATCCTGGCCTCCACGGGAATCTCTATTTGCATGGTTTCCACACCGCCGTCCCCCATGGCGTCGCCCTCAACCTTAATAGCCTTATAGCGTTTTAACTCCGATAAAAAGGTGTTGAGATCCTCGCCGCCATAATTCCGCAAAACGAAGATAACCTCCTGTATATCAGCTAAATCATTGGCAAAGCCCGATACCACTAAGTCATACTGGTCAATCAAGTCCTTAACCATATAAAGGTCCCCGGTTTTACTGCTGTTATTGGCAAAGGGCACAAAGGGTATGCAATTAAAGGTATGGGGCAGACAATTACCGGTACCGCCCTGTACCGGAACGGGCTTAAGATTTCCCTTGCCGCTTTTTTCAAAAAACAGGGCCTGCTTTTCATCCCAAATTTCGATTTTTCTTTTGCGCTCTCCGTCCTCGGCCTCAATATAATAATCTCGTATCACATAAGCGATTCCCGCTGGCAGCTCACTGTTATAAACGCAATATATTTGTTCTCTGGGCACCGGAGCATAGGAAAATTTACCGTTGCCGTCCAACCAAATATGCAGCCAACCCACGCCGGTATTGGCTGCGTCAATGGCTAAATTTTTCACAATTTTGGGGAAATCCTCCCCTAGCGCCTTGTTAACCCTGGCGTTAACGCCGGGGGAGCCGCAGTCGAACAGCGGCGGGTAAGAAAATAAATATGAGGCTTTCTGATTAACCAAAAGCTGGTGCCAGTTGTGGCTGATGCGAAAATCGCTGTTGCGCAAAGGGTTTTTCTCCAAACGGGCTTTATCTAACATCTCCTCAAGAGGTTCCCGGCGGCGAATACAATTATCATTTTCATAATAGCGCCGTCCCTCCACAGCCCGGCGGCGCTCAGGTATACCTTGGCCCACAATTTCATCTAAATAATGGCCCAAAGCGGGTAAATCCCCGGAAGCTAAAATTTTAGCAAGTCTGTTCATATAATCCTCCTTATATTTAACTTATTTAAGCACGGAAAAATTACTCTCAGTTCCTTCCATAGCATAGCGCAAGGCGTCCATTAAGTGGTTATCCCGGTCCACCGGCACATTATAAAAACTGCCGTCAATACCGTCGGACCAAATATAACCGGCCAACTCCTCCCTGGTGTGTACGCAATCTCGATGCACATAAACGCGGTAATTACACAAACGCTGAATCCCGTGGCGCAGGCTATCCGGCCCCTTTTTAGCGCCAACCACCCGGCTTAATCCCAAGCGGCGCAGCTCAGCAATGGATTTTGGCTCAGCGCTGTCAGCCACAATTCGCTCTTTAGCAAAGCCCAAGGTTTTAATCAAGGCGGCAATGTCGGAATTTAACATACCCCGTTGATAATGCTCCACAAAAATATAGATATCCCGCTCCGCCTCAGCTAAAATTAAACCAATAAAAGCAGTGGGATCATGGGTAAAGCCAAAATCCAAGCCAAATAAAGGCCGCCACTGGGGGTTTTTCCTTAACAACTCCCGGTAATCAAAGGCGCAAACAGACCAGTTTTCATAAACCAAGCCCTGGGCTATACCCCAGTTCCCCAGCCCCTCCACCTCAAAGCGGCGGGGAAAGTCCCTGGCCATAGCAGCGAACACAGCCCTATCTCCAGCGTCTAAAAACTCATTATCCTCATAGGTTTTAGTCAAAGCTAAAACATCAGCGGAGTGACAATCAAAAAATCGTTTTTTGAGCCAGTGCCGGCCGGACCAAGGGTTAAAGGTTAAAGTCAACTGCTTAAAATAGCCCGGTGCCATAGTGCCCCGAATGGACATATCCAATTTATCAAAATCGCTCTCATTTTCTATCTGGTAGGCCTCCTCCAGCCAGACCCAACAAAGATAGCCCCGCTCCACAGTCACGGAATGAATACTCTCCGGGTCGTCCATGCCCCGGAAAATAATTTTTTGTCCCGTGGGTATATAAATCATCTCCAAAGGGTTTTTGGTAAACCGCCACAAATGGGCCACGCCCAACCTGGCTATAGCCCAGCGCAACTGGGCAAAGGTGCTATCCCGGTGGCTGTTGGCATACCGCCGCACCACCAATAAATTGGCTAAGGGATATTTCATCAAGTTATAAATATACCACAGGGCAGCGGTGGCGCTTTTCTTGGCCCCTCTGCCGCCCTTCACTACTCGATAACGTCCCCGAAAGCGCCAAAATTCACCATAGCCTCCTCCCACTAAAGCGCTGATGTCTTTTTTGATCATATCCGTTGAGCATCTCCTCCTTACCGGCCCAAACCTAGCCAAAGGCAACATCAGGGGCTTGTCCCAGAACCCCTGAGCCGCGCCGCCTTCTGCCCAAAGGCCAGAAAAATAAGCCCCAGCGTACACTGCGGCTTTTCTTATACATTACAATTATATAATCTTTTACCGGGTTAAAACGGCGTTTTACCCCCTTACCCTATTTTTTTCATGCCAGGATATAAGACATTGCCTATAAATTTAAGGCTAACCCATATAAACCCATCCTTATGACTAAACCTTACAGGACCAGACAGAGCTTATCTTGAGTTAACCTTGTCACCTGGCAAAAATCTTACCTCTTACTTTAAACCAGATACTCCTCCTTCCATTAACCAAAGACCTCAACTGACTACGCCTTTCGCACCTAAGTAGCCAGCTACACCAACAATCACAACGACATATATTTCCAATTACAAAATCAGTTTTTCGCTTGTAGATTTATACAATAAAAAATAAGCATAATAAAGGGCTAAGCCGTTTTCGGCTTAACCCTGTAACACTTTTTTGTTTTCCCACATTTCTTCGTATCTCCTTGTCAAAAGATATGTTGTAAAACTTGTTCGAGTTGAGAAAATTTATAAAAAGTATTTATCAAGATAAATCGATAAATTCCAGCTATTTCGTTAACCATAACCTATATAAATAAATTCTTGCAAAAGGACAGTAAATAGGATATAATCGGAGTGAGGAAAATAAAATAATGCGGCACTCACCCAATGCTACCAACATTGAGTGAGTAGCTCAGGTGGAATCAGCACCTAAACCAAAGACATTACGTCTCTACCGCACTTACCTATTATACGTTAATTTATCTTGTTTTTCAAGACGGATTAATGTTATTTTAGTAGTGGTCGGTTTGGCTTTGCATTACGATAGAAATATCAAGTGCTGTGCACCTTTATGGTTCACAGTGCTTTTTTATTTTCCTCAATTTTTTATAAAGGAGGGCAGACTTCCAAAAATATACCAATTATTACAATATGTCTTATAAATGTAGTGTTAAGGAGGCAAACAATGAAAAAAGTAATTTTAATTATAGGCCTCATAGGAATAATGTGCCTGTTTTTAACGAGTTGCGGCGAAACATGTAAAGACTGTGGAAAAACAATTTTTGGTACTCCACATGTATTTTTGGGTGATTTTTACTGTGATGATTGCTGGCAAGGGTGGTGAGAAAATGAGAAGACGATTATATTTATTTACAACTATTTTTGTTCTAATGTTATTTTTAGTTGGGTGCAGTTCCTCCTCTTCTGATAATATACAACAGGAGGAAAATCAATATAATGATGAGGAAACAATAAATACCGATACAGCCGAGGAAGTAGAACCATCTGAAATTGACTATTTAACTGTTGATGAATTAACATATGGCTATTATCTAAAACGTGGTGAAAAATTCTATGAATTAAATACCTGCGTAAAACGTGGAGGAACCGAAGATTACAGAGGAAGTACCACTAACGACCAGGGTATGAGACTATATTCTTCATTCAATATAGTAAACGATATTGATGACATCAATCATTTTCTTCCCGAAGATGAGTTAGTTTATGCTAGCACTTCCGGCGTCCCTCCTACTTCTGAAAAATTTCACAACTCTACTCTTGCCGACTATTGGGTAGTTCCCACAACAGTACATTATAATGATGAAAAAAACACTTTAGAGGTGGATTTTGCGGATCTTAAAAATTTTTCTGAAGATTATGATTGGCCACGAGAATTTTTGCTTAGTAGTTACGTGGATGAAGTAAACGGTATCAGTGATTTTTCTCAACTAAATCTCTTTACAATTAATTATGATACAAGACAGAAAAATATCGGACGAGTAGCAGAGTTTTTGGTCGGTGAGGAAAATGAACGCATAGATTTTTCAATATATAAAGGTACCCAAGGAATGGCGACTAAAAGCTTATTTGCGTCAGGGAGAATAATGCTTAATGAATTAGACTTTGAAGATACTTTTACAGAGATAGCCTATTCATCACCTAATAATGGTTATGTAAGTTTACAATTAACCGAATTGCCTCCGGGCTATTATATTATAAATGACAATATAGTCATTCAATGGGAAATATAATTAGAACATCATTATATAAAAATCCGGCCATAATAGCAAAAAATCCCAGCATAATATGGAGGTGTTTATTATTCTTATCGAGAAAGAGCAACATACCATTCTCAGTGAGAGAGAGAGTTATACCCATAAAAAAAGAAACAAAATAATTCTTTGGTTAGCAATTATTCTTTCGGTTGGATTTTTTTGTTTTTTAGCTGGTACTACTACAGGAAGTAGGTTGGTTACACAAGTGGTTGCCGGAACTAATTTAGAAACCGACAATAGCAAAAAAACAGAAGCAGAATATCAAGAGGGTCTTGATTTAATGCAGCAAGAAAACTATATAGAAGCCATTCCGGTATTTGCTGGAATTGATTATGAACATTATCGTTATATAGATGGAGTGGAAAAAATCCATATATGTGCATCTACTTTAGTAAATAGAATTGATAAATTATACCAAGAAAAAAAATATGAAAAAGCATATGAGTTATTAAGACATTATCAAGCTTTAATAATAAGGTCTAGCATTGATATTAATTTTATAACTAATCAGTATGGCATATCTTGGGATGATGATTATTTAGGTCTAATATCAATGTTTGAATAAGAATAATTATATTTGCTAATTTTTCTTGTTTATAATTATGAATATACGCAAACGGGAATAAAAATTCTTATTGTATAAAGTCAAATGGAAGGCATTTATTATGTTTTCCATTTAACATGTTAATCAAACGCATCCTACAGTCAACCCCCAATAAACCAACCCAAGGAAAAGAACAACATATAAAGTAAAATTATTATATTAGGCGGGATAAAGCTGATATGTTCTTAGAAGCTGTTAATACTTTTGATAAGGTTATTTAATTATTGATAAGGTTTCACTTGATGGCATGAGGATAAAATTCTGCACAAAAGGTTTTGCAAGGGTGTTTTTATGGGCGCACAAATTATAATCATTTTGATTATTGCGGCAGGTTTAATTATTAAACACAAATTTAATAATCCACTGACAAAGAAAAGGAGCACAGCACAAGCCCTACATCCTAAAAACAATGCTCTACTGAATTATCCCAAGGTTTTTTAAATAACACTTAAAATCGCCTTTCTTTTTAGAAAAGGCGATTTTAATCTATAGAAAAGCCCTGTTATCGTAATGAAAACAGGGCTTTTCTACAGACTAACAGCGCGAAAAACGCGCTGTTTTTATATTTAGGATCTGCTCTTTATGGCCTTGAGCTTTATCGCATAATTACGTTTAATGCCGGCGTTTAATCAACACACCGGAGGTAGCTATAATCAGCAACAACGCTACGGCAAATAATACATAGTAAATAACGGGAGTACCTTCATCACCGGCCTTGGGGTTGTTATTATTGGCAGCGGCTTGATTGTTATTGCTATTGTTGCTGCCGGCAGCGGAACCGCTGGTCCATTTGGCGTAAAGGGTAATATTTTCCGTTACTGTATCCTTATTAAAATCCCATTTATTTTTTAGTTCCTTTTCCTTATACCAACCGTCAAAGGTATAACCGCTCCTGGTGGGATTAGCCGGGGCTGTCAGCTTGCTACCGCTGTCCACCGTCACCGCTGCCACAGAGCTGCCGCCGTTGACTTCATAAGTAACCTTGCAAACATACTTGCCATAGAACGTGGTATCAGCGGTAAAGGTATCCTTATCAGACAATTCCGTCTTCATTTCCTTGTCTTTATAAATCTTTAGGGTAGTGTTATTTTTATTTAGGCCGGAAAAATCAGGCTTTTTACCGGAATTAAAATAATCCTCTCCTATAGCCTTATTATCATTACCACCCTCCACAAGAGTGGCCTTCAAAACCTTTTCCTCGTTGGCGGTAGTTAAAATGGGGTAAGCGTCTGCTGCACTCAAAATCTGGCCCCAGGTTGATGTACCAGCTCCAGACTCTAAGTCATAGGCCACCTCGCCGCTCTTCAGCTTCGCCTCTGTCACTGAAGTAGCGCCACTGGGCTTACCTTCAGCTTTACCAAAAAATTTCAAAGAACCGTCAGCCAGAAAATAGCAGTTTTTGTAGCCGCCGCCAAAGTCATTCCCAACTATACCGCCTTTAACGGAACCGGTTATCTTGCCCTTACTATAGGAATTGGTCACGTTACCGCCCTGGCCCACGCTCCCGGCTAAACCGCCGCTGGAGGAATCGGTGCCGTTAGCCGTGATAGCTCCGGTATTATAACAATTATCTATCTTACTGGTGCCGCCCTCTAATTTTCCTACCAGGCCCCCAGCCTCGCTGCTGTCATTATTAGCTTTTACCACAGCAGTGGAAAAACTCCGGCTAATTTCCACGTTATTGCCATAACCTAACAAGCCGCCTACAGCATTATTGCCACCAGTGCCGGTAATAGTACCTGCCACATGGCAGTTGGTAATCTTCGCCCCCTGGGCCCAGCCCGCTAGAGCGCCCACATTTTTAGTGCCGCTAATATTGCAACCAGTTATAGTTAAGTCATTTATCTTTGCCCCATCTAAATTGGCAAACAGGCCAACATTACTATCAGCATCACTAACGTTGATAGCAAGATTTTTGATGGTTTTATTATTGCCATTTAAAGTACCGCTAAAGTTCTCAATGGGTTTAAATTCACCGGTAATTTCTATATCCTTAGTCAGAGTATAGTCGCCGTCAGCAGTAATATTTTGTAAATCCTCCTGAGAACTAATATCCTCAGCCAAAACCCCCACTGCACCGCCTAACATTAAAGCCAATGATATAACTGCCGTTAGGAAGGGTCGAAATAATTTCTTTTTCATCAGATCCACCTCATTTTTATAGCCATTTTATAGCCCACTAAATTTAAGATACATAGATTCACAATAATTGTAACATTTTCCCACTCTAATAGCAACTATTTTTAAGCAAAAATAAAAATACCGCCCATTAAGACGGTATTTTTCTATACCAAACTGCTTATTTTAAATCCAAGGCGGCAATAAACTGGGGTAATCCCCGCTCAAAGTCTACGCCGTACTTCACGTCAGTGCCCGCTTCCTTGGTGCGCTTAATACTGTCCACAGTATAATCTACCGCCACCCTCACGCTATCCTTTAAGGCTTTGCCGTTCAGCAAAGCGCCTAAGAGAGCCGAACCAAACACATCGCCAGTGCCATGGTAATAACCGTCAATTCTGGGGGCAAAAGCGTAATCCACCTTGTTGGTGGTCTTATCATAAGCGGCGGCGCCTAAATTTTCACCGTCAAAATCCACCCCAGTCAGCACCACCCTCTGGGGACCCAATTCAGCTAAACGGGCTAAAAGCCCCTCAATATAACCCTGGGTATAAGGGGGTTCCAAATATTTTTCCCCCACCATAAAGCAGGCTTCAGTGATATTGGGAATAATAATGTCCGCCTGACCGCAAAGGGAAGCCATACCCTGGGCAAATTCCGGCGCAAAGGAAGCGTACATTTGGCCGTTATCCGCCATAACCGGGTCAACGAACACCAAGTTATCCTCAGTTTTAAACATAGCAAAAATTTCCTTCATCAGCTCAATTTGCTCAAAGGAGCCGAGAAAACCAGTATAAAAAGCGTCAACGCGCAAATCAAGGCTTTGCCAATGTTTGGCAATAGCCATAATATCCTCAGTCAAATCCCGATAAGTATAGCCGGTAAAACCGCCGGTATGGGTAGATAAAACCGCTGTGGGAATTATGCTGGTTTCCAGGCCCGCGGCAGATAAAATAGGCAATGCCACGGTGAGGGAACACTTGCCCACACAGGAAATATCGTGAATTGCCAGCACTCTTTTTTGTCTTTCCATGTCAACGCACCTCTGAAAATGTCTTTCTGATTATTATAAACCTTTTAATTCCTGGTTACAAGGTCAATTTTGTGATATAATAAGTAAAAGGTTATACTTTACATAAGTTAACGCCAAGAATATAATGGAAATATCAAGAGTAAAGAGAATCGAGGAGATTAAAATGGCAAAACCCGATAATTGCGACGATACAAAATGCAGTAGCTGCAATGTGGACTGCGACTCCCGCAAAGCCAGCTTTAAGGCGGAGGCCAACGCCATGAGCGATATTAAAAAGGTCATCGGCGTAATCAGCGGCAAGGGCGGCGTAGGCAAATCTATGGTCACTTCTCTCTTGGCCCTGGATATGAAGGCCCGGGGCTATAATACCGCGGTGTTAGACGCCGACCTCACAGGTCCCTCCATTCCCCAGGCCTTTGGCGTCCACGGCAGGGCCGAAGCCTCGGAAATGGGCATAATACCCATGACATCAGCCAACGGCGTAAAAATCATGTCCATCAACTTATTACTGGAAAATGAAAGAATGCCGGTAATCTGGCGGGGACCCATGATTGGCGGCGCGGTCAAACAATTCTGGACTGATGTTTTCTGGGGCGATGTGGACTTTATGTTTGTTGATATGCCCCCCGGCACCGGCGATGTGCCCTTAACGGTATTTCAATCCCTCCCGGTAGACGGCCTGATAATTGTCACCTCCCCCCAGGAGCTGGTGTCGATGATCGTGGCCAAAGCCGTGAACATGGCTAAACAGATGAACGTGCCTATTTTAGGCATTGTGGAAAATATGTCCTACATGGCCTGTCCTGACTGTGGCAAAAAAATTGAAGTTTTTGGTAAAAGCCATGTAGAAGAAAGCGCTGAAGAATTTGGTTTGCCGGTTCTCGGCCGGCTACCCATTTATCCCCAGTTAGCAGAGGCGGCGGACAAGGGTGATATCCAAATTTTCCCTGACCACTGGCAAAAATCCATTGGCGACGCGGTGGAGAAACTTATCAAATAAATAAAAAAGCAGCGCCCAATGGCAGCTGGCGTTAGCTATCGACAAATATTAATAACTATGGGTAACTACCCTTAAAATTAACATCTGCCCATAAAACAGAGTTACATAAGTGGTTTATAGCTAACCTAGGTAGAGCGTAAAAAAAGAAAACAGGAATATCGCAAGTAAAGCGATACGCCTGTTTTTTATTATACCTTAGTGCAATTTATCATAGCTTAGCCCAATTCAATACTTATAATTCACCCCCAAGGCGGCAGCTTTATCTCAAGTTAATAGGGATATAAAAGGTTAAAACCTAATTTACTTAACAACTGGCAGGGAGTTACGACAGAGCCGTTACAATAAAAGACGGGAAAGGGGCCATCGCTTCTATTGCGTAGAATACGGGAAAGGGGTCAACGATTTCTATTCCGTTTTTATATGCTCTGGGGAACGCCAAAACGGCATTTTAAGGGTGGCAATAAAAACCTTAAAGCCCGGTACCCGACTTTAGGCAAAGCCCCATAAAGCCTGGCTTTGCCCCCAATGCCTAACTTCGCTCGCACAATATTTTGGGACGTTTTTATTCACTTCCACCGCCTAACAGCAAAGCCAAAACCGCCGCCAAGAACGGGAAACCCAAGCCGCCCCCAAAATTGAAGGTAAGACCAACAAAAGAGACGCAGTTTAGCCGGCATCTTCCGCCTCGGCAGCTGCCGGCCTTTCACTTAGGGAGGTCCAAAGATTAGGCTGTATGGCGGCTCCTTGTTTTTATTGGAGGAAAGCAGAAAAAGCGTAAATGGCAGCGGTATGGAGCTTGTGGCAAATATGCTGATAACCGCATTTTTCACAGGCTTGTTATCAGCTCTACATTTATGGGTCCGCTTTGGGTAACAGATGTATGCCTGGTTAACGCCGCTTGGCTTTTGCCGCTTACATTCAGGACAGTATAACGGAAATTTTATCTCTTCCCAATCTTCATATCTGCTCCTTCGTTTATTGCCGCATACGGGGCGGCGTAGCTACTTATTTTTCATAGCCGCCTTATTTTTCCATTAGCAGGCGGTTCCCTCCTTTTTCGGAAGCGTCCGTGTAAGAATTACGACATAGATAACGATAATTACCAATTGAATCAAGCTGAAAACAATGCGCTCTTCTAAGGTTAGGCCCGTTTCCTTGGCAAAGGCGCTGAGTATATTAATTGCAGAGTGGGTAATAATGCAGGGCAGCAGACTATTGCCACGATAAAATATGATTACAAACAGAAAACCAAAAGCAATCGCCCCAAAAACTTGAAATATATTTGCCACAAGCTCCATACCGCTGCCATTTACTAAATTCAACATATGCCCCAGGCCAAAAGTTATGCTGGAAATAACAATTGCTATTTTTACATTGTTTTTTGCCAGCGCCTTGAAAAGAAAGCCCCGGAAGATTACTTCCTCAATAAATCCCACACAAAGCATTAAGCAAATATAACAGACAATACCCCATAAGGACAGATTAACCGCTACTCCAGGCCAAAGGTTACTTGTAGCTAAAATAATTAACGGTCCATAATATAAAAAGCGGCGGGCAGATAGAGGAGTTCTACAAAGTCCATACTTTGCCAGCAGATGATTTTTCTGCATAAAGTAAAACAAAATAACAGCCTGTATAATACAAAAAATAGCGCTGGCAGAGTATTCAATTCCGATTATTTTATTTAACGGGTTAGCTAAGGATTGCAAAACGCAATAAATCCCTATCCAAATAATTGTAAATGTCAGTTCGCTTTTCTCATATATTTTTTTCATTTCTTCTCTTCCTGGGCCGCTAAAACTGCACCCCTGTATGCCTGTTCCAGGTGAGAGGCCACAATTTCTTCATCATACTCCAATGAATTGTTGGCAATGATGCTGGCATACCCATGGGCAAATAAGGCAATCGTTAAAAAAACGTCTTTTGTCTGCTCCACGTTGAGATTCATAGCCTGCCGCATTTTAGAAATAACAGGCGCTAGCTCCTGGGACTCTATCATTTCCAGCAGACTATTTTCTACCACAAATCCCGATTGAAAGAGAAAACGGAACAAATGCTGCTCCTCAATTGCAAAGCGGATATAATTTAAGCCAATTCCAAGCATTACTTTTTCCGGCGGCTCTTGGATATTCAGCAAATATTCCGTATGATACCAGTCCGATTTGACATAAGCCGCTTTTTTCAATTCTTCAATTGTTTTAAAGTGGTACATAACAGGTTGGGTGGAACAATTCAGTTTTTTCGCAACCGTTCTGGCGTTAATATTTTCCCCTCCCCCTTCACGAGCGACTTCAAAGGCGGCGTTAATAACCATATCTTGCGTAATTTTTGCTTTTGGCGGCACGTTGTTCCCCCACCCCCCCCGTTAAATAACTATCGTTATATAACATAGATTATAATTCCTACTGGCGCTATTGTCAAGCAACCTGGCTAAAAGTTAAAAAAACATCCGCCTAACCATTAATTTACTGTATACTGATATTGCCTTCACTTGCTAACGCCCGACCTATCTAAAACTGCTCCCTCCATTTGCCAACGCTTTCCCTCTCTAAAGGCTGCACCCTTTACTTGCTAGTTCCTTCCAACTTTAAAAACTCCCCCCTCACTTGCTAGTTCCTCCTAATATTCAAAACTCGTACCTTCATTTACTAATTCCGTCCCTTGGACACTGGGGCAAAAGAGTAAAAACTTGCCCGCCCCGCATCTCGCCGTATTGCCAAGCTTGTTTTATACTGCCAAACCTGCTTTATACTCCCGGATAGGACAAAATTTCCCAATCCGCCGCAAGCTCTAAAAAAGCAGCCCCGCCCCAGGTCAATTTTTCTTAGGCTGGGGCGAAGCGCTTATTACCACTCTCCTTACATTTTTTTCTCCAATCTAGAGCGAAAATAGACGGCGCTTAAAGTGACGAAAACATAGGCCGCCGCCAGCAGGGCAAAAACCGCCAGCTCCACATCCATAAAGATAAAGCAAAAAAACAGAGCCGAGAAAACATAAGTCATCAAATCAAAAGCCTGGGCCTTAGAGCGGTCGGCCAAGGCTAAATTGCGCTCATCCGCCTGTTCAATAGCCACCTTTTCAGCCAACTCCGGCGAACCGGCCAGGGCTTTCTGGGAGAGTAAATCCCCCATAGCGTGACCGAAAACCATACAACCGCTACCTGTAATTATGCAAATGATAATTCTAACAATGCCGCTGCTGGCCATAAATTTAAGTAAGGCTAAACCGCCCAGAAACAAAATCGCGCCTACTATAATCAACACTAAATTCTTTCTTTTGTTGTCAGTCATTGCTTGGCTCCTCCTCATAAATAAAAATCTCCTCAATGGCCAAATTAAAATAACGGGCAATTTTAAAAGCTAAGATGATGGAAGGATTGTACCGCCCGTTTTCCAAAGAGCCAATGGTCTGGCGGGAAACCCGCAGGGCTTTAGCTAATTCCTCCTGCTTTATCCCCCGCTGCTTTCTTATTGCTTCCAGTCTGTTTTTCATTTCCCCTCCTTATGGAAAGTATACTTTCCATAAGCATAATAACACACCGCCACCCATATGTCAAGTAAGCTTTCCATAAAATTTCAAATTAAAAGGAGAACGCCCCCGGCGTTCCCCTTACGGTTTTGTCCAATTATAAAACTAATAAAATTATAAACCCAATGCTGCATGAACCTGCCGCATACCCTCAATGGTTTCCTTAATTACCTCGTCCAGCTCCCAACCCAGGCGGGCGGCGCCGTCCTTTATGACCTCCCGGTTCACACCGGCGGCAAACTTTTTATCCTTAAATTTCTTCTTAACGGATTTCACTTCCAAATCCATCACACTCTTGGAAGGCCGCATGAGAGCGGCAGCGGTGATTAAGCCGGTTAATTCATCTATGGTGTATAAAACTATTTCCATGGTTTTTTGCGGCTCCACATCAGTGCAAAGACCATAACCATGGCATTCAATAGCGTGAATATATTCCTCATCAATGCCCCGCTCCGCCATGATTTGCCGGGTTTTCCGGCAGTGCTCCTGGGGGTACATCTCATAATCTAAATCATGGAGCAAGCCAATAATACCCCACTTATCCACATCCTCCTGGTTGAGGCGGGCAAAATGGCGCATCACGCCTTCCACAGCCAACCCATGTTTAACCAAAGAATCCGACTTATTAAATTCTGTAAAAAGCTGCCAGGCCTCTTCTCTTGTGAGTTCCATATTTACTCCTCCGTTCCTTAACTTGGGAAAATTATTTCGCCTTGGGCAGGGTAAAGAGAAAAACTAAATTAAGCAAAATACTGCCAATAACAATGGCCGGTAAAAACCAGTTGCCTAAGGGTTCGTTATGAATGGTGCAAACGCTGATGTAAACAAACATGGCGGAAACACCTAAATTTATACAGCACAATAAGGAGCGGCAGCCCCGATAAATAGCCAACTGTTTTTGGGGGTTAGCATGGTTTTGCGGCACCCGCCACATCCTGGGAATAAAAAGCAGAACTGTCAAAGCCAGGTAAATAGCCCAACCCAGAATAGGCAGGGTAATAGATGATTTTTTGGTAGCCCAGGCGTCAGCGGTACCGTCCCAGGTGTAATGGGAGGGCAGCATATCGGAAAGAGTAGGCCAGGCTATAATTAAATAAATGGTAAAAAACACCAAAATCAGGCCGCCTAAAATCTCCATAATTAACTGAAATCTGGTCAGGCGGGAATACTCAGCCATAACTCCTCCTCCCCGGTAGTAAAAGATAACTCCATTAACACTTTACGCCTAGCCTCAAAGGTCTAACCTCTGGGTTTATCATTATTAAAGCGCACTTTTATTCTAACACTAAAGGCCCAAATTGTCCACCGCCCCCAAGCGGTAACAATAAAGGCTCCGGGAGGGTATACCCCTTGCCAGAGCCTTTATAATTTAAAGTTTACGGTAAACCGCCATTACCAGGGGTGGCTTTCCCTTTTGCAGGCCTCCATTACAGGGCAACCCTGAAAATAGCTGCAATCCTCGTCATAGTCACAGTAATTTTCCACCGGCACAGCCCTGTCACCCTGCTGCACAAATTTAATCTCAATATTTCTTCTGGTCATCAAAAAGGGGCACTGACCCGCATAGGCTTTAATTCTTTGCTCGCTCACTATTCTTGCTTCCTTCCCGGTTGTCCTTAATTTTGTCATCATAATTATTATAGCGCGGCGGCGAATAATTGCAATTATCCGCCGCCTGTTTTCATGCTCTATTTTGTTAAAAATCTATTCTTTTCTCTCTCCGCCCTTACAATGGCGACATTTTTCACAGTCCGGGACTGCCTCTTTCCCGGAGACTTCCGGTCCGGCACAGCCCTTACAGCCACCGCAGTGACTCTTACGCCTTATAGCGCGGATAGCCAAGACCACTAAAAACAAAAGAACTAAGATTACAATAATATCAGCAATACTGAACAAAAATACACCTCCACTAACACCTACTGAGTTAGTCTAGTATAACTTTAGCATGAAGTTGAGCTTTTGTCAATGGCCAATTACCGCATAGTCGTTAACAGCTCACTCCCCCAGCCGTAAGGTCACTGCTACGTTACCGCCGCCCAAGGCCGCTCCCAACCCCGCGGTATCCTCTATATGTCCCAAGGGAGTATAATTGTAAGAGGTAGCAAAGGTCTCGTAAAACAGCACAAGGCAGTCGGAGCCGTAAAGCATTAAATCCCCGGCTGCAACAGTTGCCATAGCCTGGCTATCAGTAGACAAACTGTGGGTCAGATAATAATATTTTTCCTTGCCGTTTAACTCATTCATAGTTATGGTCAGCGGCAAGAGCTCTAAAAGCTCTTTAACCGCAACCTTGTCAGATAACGCCACGGGAAAGCTTTGTTCCCCAACCTCAAGAACCAGCCCTGTATCAGCTGGGGGCGAAGCGTCTTCCGCCCCGGTGGCAGGGGTCTGATCAGCCGAAAAACCGCTAGCCTGCAACCACTGGGCCACCTCCGCCTCAGAGTTAGCTAGATTTTCCGTTGTCAGGGCGAGGCCCCTTTGGTAATCAGCCTCCGGGCAAACCGCCCCAATTTCTGCCAAGCTCTGGCCAAAGCCGCTGCTGCCGGAAGTAGTAAAGGGTAAAATTGTTTTGCCGGAAAAATCATATTGCTCCAACATGGTCAAAATCAGCATGGGGCAAGAGTTATCCCAGCAGGGCCAGCCCAGGAATACGGTATCATACGAATCTAAATTAACCAACTCAGTCTTTAAAGCCGGCCGGGCGTCAGCGGCATGTTCCGCCACAGCCCGTTGATAACAAGCCTCATAATCCTCTGGATAAGCCTCAGAAGCTTCCAGGCGAATTACCTCCGCGCCGGTATAGTCCCTAATATAGTCAGCTACCTGCTGAGTATTACCGGTATGGGAAAAATATATAATTACCGCGTCACCGCCGTTATCCTCCGGGGAATCCGGGGAATCCTCCACAGTTATTGCCGGCGCGGTCTCATCTCCCGACTTGCCACAGGCAACCAAAATAAGGGCCAAGCACAGTACGCCTAATAAAACAATAAATTTTTTCATCTGCCTCCACTCCCTGGTTGAACTGCCGGTTCAACCGCCGTTAAACTGCCCCCCTGGGGCCAAAGAACTCCTGTTAGCTTCACGCCTTTAGCCAAACTTTTTCCAAACCGTTGCCAAACTTTGGCCGGACGCCCTGACCTGATTTAAAACCTATTTTGTTTAGTTTATTTTGAATCTCTTCAGTTACCTTGAAGTCTCCTAAATTTTCTGACAATTACCCAGTTTATTGGCCTTTTCTACCCCCCCCAGATACCGCAACTTAATTTTTAAAAGTGTCCAAAGTAAATTTTATGAAAGCTGCAAATTTCTGGAACATTTCCCTTAATTAGCCCCATTTTTTTAAATAACTGCCAATATCCTTAATAGCGCCACAACAGCAAAGGACAACATAACCACAAAAATAACTTTTTACCCTTCGGCCCTTAGTTTTTTGTCCCGCCATGCCATTAATGCTTCCGATATAAGCCAAATTCCTGGCCAGCCCGACCCTTGGTCAGGCCAGTTAAAGGTCATAGTGGCAGGTTACCAGGGGGCGATAATAGCGAGGGTGGCTTGAAACACAGTCCTTAAAAATATCTTTACCCTAACGTAGCCCTGATAGGGATTGTAAAGCCTCACACTTTATTTGAAGTCACATTTATATTCTTCATATTTAATCCAATAAACGCCTGAAAAAATGAGGCCAAATTGCCTCCTCTAACAATAATTCGTTCCCCATAATCTTGCTTAAAAATCTTCTTATATAAAACGGAAAATTTCAACACCGAGATATATTTAGCGTCGCCCTTGTTTCATATCCCCTCTTATTTAATATCCCCGACTTTCCCCCTTGCCCGAATTTACTCCGCCTCATTCACATATTTAATAATCTTGGCAGGCACGCCACCGACTACAGCGTTAGGGGGCACATCCCGGCTCACCACGGCGCCGGCGGCTATTACCGCATTGTCGCCTATTGTCACCCCCGGCGTCACCGTGACGTTGGCACCCAGCCAGACATTTTTGCCAATCCTAATGGGGGCGGGGTGTATATTGCCCCGTTTCGAGGGAGCAAGAGCATGGTTAAGGGTAGCCAATACCGCATTATGGCCAATTAACGCCCCATCCCCCAGGACAATGCCCCCCTGATCCTGAAAGCGGCAACCGGAATTGATAAAGACATTTTTGCCCACCGTAATATTTTGGCCGCAATCAGTATAAAAAGGGGGAAACAAACTAAAAGTCGCGTCCACGGGCCCGTTAATTAACTGGGCAAATAACTCCCGCACCTCCGCCGGAGTATGATAGGAGCTGTTCAAAGTCGCTGTAATAGCCATGGCCCTGTCGCTCAAGGCCAACATCAGCTTATGTAACTTGCTACCAGCCTCCACCGGCAAGCCCTGGTTTAGGTGGTCTAAAAATTCTGAAACTGTCATCATAACACCCCCTGTTTTACAGGTTTGTCTTTGCCGCCAACTCAGCTAAAGCCTCAGATACCTTAATTTGCTGCGGACAAACCTCCTCACAACTGCCACAAGCCACACAGGCGCTTGGGCGTTTTTCCGGGGCCAAGGCGCTGAGGGCCATGGGGGCAATAAAGCCGCCCTTGGTAACACTATCCTCATTATAAAGGGATAATAAGGCGGGAATATCCAACTTTTGGGGACAATGGCTCACACAATAGCGGCAGGCCGTACAGGGCAGAGCTGTCTCTTGCACCATTTTGTCGGCAATGGCCAACAAAGCCTCGGTTTCCCGGTCGTTCAAGGGCTGCTCTGTGGTAAAAGTGCTGATGTTTTCCGTCAACTGTTGAAAATTGGACATACCGGAAAGCACCACAGTGACGTTGGGAATAGACTGCAAAAAGCGGAAGGCCCAGCCGGGGATTGTCTCCTGGGGGCGCAGCTCCTTTAATTCGGCCACGTCCTCCGGGGCCAAGGAACAAAGCTGGCCGCCCCGTAAAGGCTCCATTACCCAAAGGGGAATATGGTATTCCGCCAAGAGCTCAGCCTTTGCTTTAGCGTCCTGGAACTGCCAATCAAGATAGTTTAATTGAATTTGACAAAATTCCATTTTTTCACCGTAAGCCTCCAGGAACCGCCGCATAACATCACAACTGCCATGAGCGGAAAACCCTAAATGACTCAAACGGCCCTGGGCCTGCTGGTCTAATAAATAAGGCAAAATCTCATACTTAGGGTCTAAATAAGCGTCGATATTCATTTCACAAACATTGTGGAACAGATAAAAATCAAAGTAATCCACACCGCATTTTTCCAACTGCTGGGGAAAAATAGTGGCAACCTTAGCCATGTTAGCTAAATCATAGCCGGGAAACTTATCGGCCAAATAATATTTTTCCCGGGGATATTTACTCAAAGCCCGACCCAAAACAATCTCAGAATTGCCTTCATGGTAGCCCCAAGCTGTATCGTAATAATTAACCCCCTGGGCCATAGCGTAAGCCACCATTTCTTCTGTGGCCGCCACGTCAATTTGGGAAAAATCCCCCTGATGCACAGGTAAACGCATAGCCCCCAAACCCAAGGCGGATAACTGTAAATCCTTAAATTCTTTATATATCACTTTCCGTCAACTCCTTATACTTTATCAAACTATTGCTAAGGTCAAAAGTTCTTAGCTCTAACGATAATCAGACCAATCTAAACAAAGCTTCACCTCAACTGACTGCCGAGACTTACCTTATACTTTAACGAACTACCGCTACTGTCAGAAGTCCTTGGCTCTGGCGACAATTAGCCCAGCCTCACCAAAGCTTCACCCCACCTGACTGCCTAAACTTACCTTATACTTTAACGAACTACCGCTAAGGTCAACAGCCCTTGGCTCTGGCGACAATTAGCCCAGCCTCACCAAAGCTTCACCCCACCTGACT
>DXZC01000005.1:24410-38026 GCA_019415505.1 Peptococcaceae bacterium
GCCTAAACTTACCTTTAAGATTGAGGCAGCATTGCCAGTATCTTCTGGCAACTATAGTATAAATAAACACCAATTAAATAGCAAATACTTATATTACATAACATATTATGCTTGACAGGCATAGATGCACTTACTATACTTGATGTAAAAACGGGAAAGAAGAGGTAAAAATAATGGAACTGCGGGTTTTGCGTTATTTTCTCACCGTGGCAAGGGAAGAAAGTATTTCCGCCGCCGCCGAAGCTCTACATATTACCCAGCCCACCTTATCCCGGCAGCTTATGGAGCTAGAGGCGGAGCTGGGGGTCAAGCTCTTCCTCCGGGGCAAGCGTAACCGCCGGGTCATTTTAACTGAAGAGGGAATGTTGTTGCGCCAGCGGGCGGAAGAAATTAGCGAATTAGCAGCCAAGACCGAAGCCGAGCTTAATGCCAAGGATAAAATCATCAGCGGCGATATCTACATTGGCAGCGGTGAAACCGATGCAATGCGCCTAATTGCCCGCCTAGCTAAGGAGCTGCAAAAGGACTATCCCCATATTCGCTTACACCTTTATAGCGGCAACGCCGATGATGTTACGGAAAAGCTAGATAAGGGCTTGCTGGACTTCGGCCTTTTAATCGAACCAACTGATATCGAAAAGTACGACTATATCAAGATTTCCGCCACCGATTCCTGGGGCTTGCTGTTGGGTCAGGACAGCCCTTTAGCTAAACAAAGTGTTATTACAGCCTCGGATTTAGAGGGCTTACCCCTCTTAGTCTCCCGCCAAGCCCTAATAAATAACGAGCTTTCAGGGTGGCTAGGGCACAATTTCGCTAACCTCAATATTGTCGCTACCTATAACCTCATATATAATGCCGCCCTTATGGTGGACGAGGGACTCGGTTACGCCCTCTGCTTGGATAAGCTAATAAACACCATAGGCTCTAACAATCTCTGTTTCCGCCCCTTAGAACCCCGCCTAGAAGCACGTTTGGTAATTGTCTGGAAAAAGTATCAGGTATTCTCCAAGGCGGCGGCAAAATTCAGAGCTAAGCTCCAAGATTTTCTTTAACCAGCAACAACCCTATGGTAAATCTACAAAATTCCGGCCTTAGTCAGTACAGAACCTAAAATTTCCCCTCACACCCTGGGATTTGCCCTTACCGACATCCTTCACTAAGGCTGCCGAGATGTATACTAACCCCTTCAATTTATCCGCCCAAACCAGTACCCCCATTAGGTTTGACCCTGGAGCCGCCAGTTCCCTCAAATAATACAACATGACAAAAAAGAGACCTGCAAGCAGGTCTCTTAATTATTAGATTAAATAGAGTAGGCCCTAAAATATCGTTCCAGAGGACTATACCGCCAGGAGCAGCCATAATCCCCCAACTGAACGGGGCAAATACTCCGAGGGAAAAGAGGCAATTAACGTTTGGAGAATTGGCTGGCCTTACGGGCTTTCTTCAAGCCGTATTTACGTCTTTCCTTCATTCTGGGGTCGCGGGTCATGAAACCGGCGGACTTCAGAGTGCCGCGCAATTCAGGGTCAGCTTCCACCAAAGCCCTGGATAAACCCTGGCGCAAAGCGCCGGCCTGACCTGTGGTACCGCCACCTTTAACGCTGGCAATAATATCAAATTTGGCTTCTGTGCCTGTTTCAGCCAAAGGCTGTTTAACAACCATAACCAAGGTCTTTTTACCAAAATAATCTTCCACAGATTTTTTGTTTACTTCAATATTGCCTTCGCCAGGTTTAATCCAAACCTTAGCTATGGCGTTTTTCCGACGGCCTGTACCGTAAAATTTCGTTTCTGCCATGATTTACCTCCTTAAAAAGTCCAAACTTCAGGCTTCTGAGCCTGTTGGCAATGTTCCGCACCACGGTAGATGCGCACTTTTTTCATAATCTGACGGCCTAAACGATTATGGGGAATCATGCCTTTAATAGCCAATTCCATGGCTAATTCAGGTTTAGTTTCCATCAGTCTACGGTAAGAGATGGACTTAAGGCCACCGGGATAACCGGAATGATGATGGTAATATTTTTGATCCAACTTTTTGCCGGTAAGAACTGCTTTTTCAGCATTGATGACGATAACATTATCGCCAGTATCTATATGAGGTGTGAAAGTAGGTTTATGTTTACCCCGGAGAATACGGGCGGCTTCAGTTGCCACACGGCCCAAGGGCTTATCAGCGGCGTCTAACACATACCATTTCTTTTCCACTTCACTGGGTTTTGCCATATAAGTGGTCTGCATTTTATTCCCTCCTAAGAGATTTCAGTAATACCTTTGTGAGTGTTAACGGGGCTGAAAACACTCATAAAGAGATACTATAACAGTTTAACCTAATTCCTGGTCTTTGTCAATATAATATTCATCATTGTAGTAAATTTTTACCAAAGTTAGGCCCTTAGCTGGCGCCGTATACCCCAATAAGCTGCGATCCCCGCTGACTAAGGCTGCCAAAGCTATTTCCGGGCCAAAAAAGCCGCGCCCCACGTCTACAAGATAACCCACTAAACTGCGCACCATTTTATACAGAAAGCCATGGCCCCAAAAATCAAAAACCCAGTCCCCGGCCTCTTGGTGTACGGTTATCTTATCAACCCGGCGCACAAAATTGTCTACGCCGCTATTCGCAGCGGTAAAGGCCCGAAAATCATGCTCCCCCTCTACTAGGCTTATGCCCTTAGCAATAGCTTGTAAATCCAGGGAACAGGGATAATGCCAAACATAGCGGTAATCAAAGGGGCTGGATATGGCCTCTGTCCGCACCACATAGCGGTAGTGCTTGCCCACCACGTCACGACGGCAATAGAAATCCAGGGGTACCTCCACAGTCTCTTTTACCACAATATCAGCGGGCAAAAGGCCGTTCACCGCTAAGGCTATCCGCTCAGTAGGTATATTACCCAAGAGAAAAAAGGTAGCCACCTGTCCCTGGGCGTGTACCCCAGCGTCAGTACGGCTCACCCCGGTTATCTTTACCGGGTGTCCCGCCACCCTAGTAAGGACTTCGTTTAAAACAGTAGTGATTGACGTGCCATTTTTTTGCACCTGGAAACCACAATATTCAGTGCCGTCATAGGCCACAGTTAATTTTATCTGTCTTTCCATTTTATAAAAACCACCTATATAGTATAGTCAAAATAATCAGCGCCAGAAAGAACAGCATCACAATTATGTCAGTAGCGTTGAGTTTCAGTTCTCTAAACATGGTCCTGTCCGGGCCGCCGTCATAGCCTCTGGCCTCCATCGCCAAGGCTAAATCCTCAGAGCGCCGGAAGGCGCTAACAAACAGGGGCACAACCAAGGCTACCATATTTTGCAGCCAAATACCGGGCCGGCGCGGGGAAAAATCCACCCCTCGACCGCGCTGCGCCTTTTTTACCGTTTCCGCCTCGTCCATAATCGTGGGAATAAACCTCAGGGCTATGGCCATAATCATGGCAATGTCCTGAACCGGCAGCTTCAGTTTTTGTAAGGGCGCCGCCATGGAGGCTAAAGCATCGGTTATTCCCATGGGCGTGGTAGTGTAGGTTAAGGCATAAGCCGTGAGCAGCAGCAAAATCAAGCGTAGGGCCATATATACGGCAGAGTAAATCCCCTCCCTGGTTATTTCCAGGATACCATAGGACCACACCACAGCGCCGCCAGTAAAAAATACGTTCATCGCAGCGGCAATTACCACAAATAGTATAATAAAACGTGAACCACGCCAATAAACCTTGAGGGGAACACGGGAGAATATCAAAATGAGGCCGCCTAAAAATAGGGCCACAGCATAGCCTAAATTATCTGAAATAATAAATAAAAAAAGATAAAATAGAAATAAAGCCGTGAGCTTAGCCCTGGGGTCCAACCTATGGAGGAGGGAGTCGCCGGGATAATACTGGCCTAAGGTCAAGTTTTTCATAGGCTCTCCTCCTCAGTCTCCCCCAAGAGATAGCGGCTTATGCGCCGCCCAGCGTCGCTAGCATAAGCGGGGCCAAACTTGTCCGCCAAGGCTTGAACTACTGAGCCATGGCGCGGCAAAATAACGCCCCAGCGGGACAATTCCTCAGCCCGACTCAGCACATCTTCAGTACGGCCCTGTAAAACTATTTCCCCCTGGGTGAACACTACCAGGCGCTGGGCCACAGCAGCCAGCTCCCGCAAGTCATGGCCCACCCAAATAATAGTTTTACCAGCCTCCCTATTGAGCTGGCTAATCAGCTTAATCACAGCCTGCCGTCCCCCCGCGTCCAGACCGACAGTGGGCTCATCAAGGAGTAAAATCGGGGTGTCCATAGCTAAAACAGAGGCCAAAGCCACCCGCCGCTTTTCCCCGCCGGATAGCTCAAAGGGGGAGCGCGGCATATAGCTTTCATCCAGACCCAGCTTGTGGAGGTACTCCGGCACAAGCCGCTTTATTGCCGCCTCGGAACGGCCCAAATTACGGCAACCAAAGGCTATCTCCTCAGCCACAGTATCGCAAAACATCTGGTGCTCCGGATATTGAAAGGCCATGGTCACTTGGGAAACAATATCCAGTAACCCCACGCCCTTGCCCCCCAGGGCCACGCCGTTTACAGTAATACACCCCTTAGAGGGCAGGGAACCGTTTAAATGCTGTAAAAAGGTGGATTTCCCCGAACCAGAGGCCCCCATAACGCCTAAAAATTCGCCCTCCGCCACAGTCAGGCTGACATTCTTCAGGGCCTGCTGGGCCAAAGAGGTTCCCGGTTGATAAGTATAGGAAAGGCCCTTAACTTTTATAGACATAGCTCCGCCTCCACTTTACCATTGGCCAAAAGAATCAGAGCGTCGCCCATCAGAGCCTCCTCCGGAAAATGGCTGATGTTTATCACCGTGATGCCCAAATTTTCATGGAGCTCCTGAACCCCTTGCCATAATTCCTCCCGGCTCACCGGGTCCAGCATAGAACAGGCCTCATCTAACACAATATATTTTGGCTCCATGGCCAAAGCTCCGGCCAAAGCCACCTTTTGCTTTTGGCCGCCGGAGAGCATATGGGGAGCGTGTTGCCGGTAATCATTTAAGGCCAACAAGGACAAAGCCTTATCCACCCGGCGCGCTACCTCTCCCCGGGGTAAACCAAGGTTGCAAGGGCCAAAGGCCACGTCCTCCTCAACTGTAGCGCCAACAATCTGATTATCGGGGTTTTGAAAAACAAAGGCCACCGAGCGGCGAATCGCGCCTAAATTTCCACTCTGGCAGGTTGCCAGGCCGTCAACAGTGACCTGGCCCCGGCTGGGCAGGAGCAAACCATTGAGCAGTAAGGCTAAGGTGGTCTTACCGCCGCCGTTATGACCCAGCACCGTAAGCCAAGCGCCTTCCTTTATTGTTAAAGAAATACCTTGGAGTACAGGCTTTTTTGCTTCATAACTGAAATAAACATCCGTTAGCTCTATCATCGGACCTATCCTCCATCTCCATTTCCCGGCCGTAACCGCGCTATTGCAGAATTTTCCTAATTTCAAAAAACTAAGCCAGCTAGGGCCTAACAAACTTGAGGCCCTGCAAGAAATCATATATTAAACTAGCCAAGCCGACAACGGTGTAATTTTTCTGTCCTGCTCCCCTGGCTCTCCCCAATTCAGCCATTTTGCGGCTAAATAATGGTTTTTCGGCCTTTGCCCTTAACCCGCTAGGCCCCAATGTCAGACTAGCAAGATAGCTTTCCCCCAGCCCCACTCCCCCTAAACAGGAGGGTAACCTTAAACAGGGGATAACCACAAACAGGGAGTGACCTTAAACAGGAGGCAGCCACAAACAGGAGTAATCACAAACATGGGGTAATCACAAACAGAAACAGCGCAAAACAGCGGGCAGTACAGAACAGGGGTAACCACAAACAGCGGGCGCCGCAATACAAGTGTAATCACGAACAGAGGCAGCACAAAACAGTGGGCAGTACAGAACAGGGGTAACTACAAACAGCGGGCAGCCATAAACTGGTTAGCTCAAAACAGCAGCCAGAGAGGGCGCTTATCCCCCCGGAAAAATCCCCAGCAACAGGCAACTTTTTTATAAAAAATGGCCATTCCCTACCTTAATTGCCGCCCCGGTCCTTTTTGCGCCATTAATTTTACACAACATCTCTTTATAGCGGGTAAATCCCACCTTAGGGAGGAAATTCCACCTTTTAGGGATAAATTCCCGCCATAAGGCGTTAATTCCCCATTATAGGGGGGGATAATCATGCTTTAAGGGATAAACCCCACCTTAAAAGGTAATTTACAATTACAAGGGGTAAAATTACATTCTAGTGTGGAAAGATCACGCTTTAGCTAAATAACCCCCACATTGAAAGGTGAAATTCACATTTTAAGATGTTAAACCTCGTTTCAGAGCGTAAAATCTGCCTTAAACGCCGATTTCCACATTATAGGGGGTTAAATTACGCTTTAGCAAATAAATTTAGCTTAGAAGGTGAAATCCAACATTCTATGTGGAAAATCACACATTGAAGGGTGATATACACATTCTAAGACGTAAAACCACGCTTTAGGGCGTAAATACCGCCTTAGTGCGTGAAACCCACATTCTAAGGAGTTAATCACGCTTTAGGAATAATTAGAGGTGAAAGACGCACTTCAGGGGTTAAAATCTCACTTTCAGGGATAATATTCCACTTTGAGCAGTTAAATCATATTTTAAGATGTTAAACCTCATTTTAGAGCGTAAAATCAGCCTTAAACGCCGATTTCCACATTATAGGGGGTTAAATTACGCTTTAGCAAATAAATTTAGCTTAGAAGGTGAAATACAACATTCTATGTGGAAAATCAAACATTGAAAGGTGAAATACACATTCTAAGATGTAAAACCACGCTTTAGGGCGTAAATACCGCCTTAATGCGTGAATTTCACATTCTAGGGAGTTATATCACGCTTTAGGAATAATTAGAGGTTATATACACACTCTGGGGGTTAATATCTCACTTTCAGGGATAATATTCCATTTTAAGAAGTTAAATCACATTTTAAAATGTTTAACCTCGCTTTAGGTAGTAAAATCAGCCTTAAAAAGCGAAATACACATTCTGTGACGCGAAATCACACTTTAGGAAGTGAATCCTGCCTTAGTGAGTAAAATCCGCCTTAGAGACTAACTCCGCTTTAGAGCGTAAAATCCTGCCTCAAGGAGTAATTCCGCTTTTTTATATGGTAAAATCCTTTTAGACGAAAAAATATCCGCCATTGCCAAGATGAGGCCAAGGGCTTTAGCCCCTGACCTCATCAGTGAGTCAAGATTATACCAATTCGATTTTAACCATCTGCGCGCCGTCGCCTTGGCGCAAATCCAATTTGATAGTACGGGTGTAACCACCGGGTCTATCCTTATAACGGTCAGCCAAAATGGTAAACAATTTGGTGACTACGTCCTCATCGGTAAGATAAGCCAGAGCCTGCCTACGGGCGTGTAAATCGCCTCTTTTACCAAGGGTAATCATTTTTTCGGCAATGCTTTTCAGCTCCTTAGCCTTGGGCTCCGTGGTAACAATGCTTTCTTTATCCAACAAAGAAGTAGTAATATTTCTCAGCATTGCCCGACGGTGGCTGCTATTTCTTCTCAGTCTGCCGTATGCCACTGTGGTGTTCCTCCTTTAATCCTTATTTCCAGAAAATCGGGGATTTTATTCCTCCTCATTGCGGAGAGATAAACCCAATTCCTCCAATTTTCCCATAACTTCTTCCAAAGATTTACGTCCCAGATTTCTAACCTTCATCATATCCTCTTCAGAACGCTGAATAAGTTCCTGCACCGTGTTTATCCCCGCTCTCTTCAAGCAGTTATAGGAACGCACGGACATATCCAACTCTTCAATGGTCATATCCAAAAGCTTATCCTTGTTTTCATCTTCTCTCTCCGCCATGATAATATCATCGCCAGGCACCTCGGTAAGGCCCACAAAGAGTTTCAGATATTCGCCTAGGATTTTAGCGCTCATGCTCAAGGCTTCATCTGGGGCAATGCTCCCGTCAGTCCAAATGTCCAAGGTCAACCTATCAAAGTCCACCTGTTGGCCAACGCGGGAATTATCAACATGGAAAATCACCTTGGTAATTGGTGAGAAAAAGGAATCAATGGGAATAACGCCTAAGGGCTGATTTTCTTTTTTGTTCTTCTCCGTACTGTTATAGCCCCGTCCCTTTTCCACGGTAATTTCCATCGCTAAACTACCCGAATCATCTAAAGTTGCAATATGATGGTCGGGGTTGAGTATTTCCACTTCAGAACTGCACTTAATGTCATGACCGGTGATGTCTCCTTCGCCCTGGGCTTCCAGTGTCAGAATTTTTTCCTCATCGGCATGCAATTTTACTATAAGTCCCTTCAGATTTAAAATTAAATCTGTTGTATCTTCAAAAACACCGGGAATCGTTGAAAATTCATGAAGAACCCCGTCAATTTTAACGGAAGTCACTGCGGCGCCGGGTAAAGAGGAAAGCAAAACACGTCTTAAAGCATTACCCAGGGTAATGCCATATCCCCTTTCCAGCGGTTCAACCACAAAGCGGCCATAGGTCTTGTCATCATTCTGCTCCACGCACTGAATTTTGGGCTTTTCCATTCCTGACAGCATATAATTGGCCTCCTTTTATAGACATATCGTTATGTATTTTTTACCCATTAACGGGAGTAACCTTCAACGATTAAATGCTCTTCAATGGGAATATCAATATCCTCACGTTTGGGCATATCAATAACGGTAGCCACTAACGCTTCCTTATCTAAAGTAAGCCATTGAGGCAAAGATTTAACGGCGGCCAATTCACCGATTGCGGCAAATTTAGAACTCTTTTTACTCTTAGCTGTAACAGCAATTACATCGTTCTTCTTCACCAAATAAGAGGGAATATTAACCTTAACGCCATTTACAGTGTAATGCCCATGCAAAATAAGCTGACGTGCTTCCGCCCGGCTGTTAGCCAGACCAGCGCGGTATACTACATTATCAAGACGGGTTTCCAAGAGGACCAGCAAGTTTTCACCGGTTACGCCACCCATTCTTGTTGCTTTTTTATAATATAAACGGAACTGATTTTCCAATACGCCATAAATGCGGCGGGCTTTTTGTTTTTCGCGTAATTGGAGGCCGTATTCCGAGCGTTTTTTACGAGCCGCGGCTTGGCCATGCTGCCCGGGAGCATAGCTTCTCTTGGTAAAGGAACATTTATCGCTGTAGCAGCGGTCGCCCTTTAAATAAAGCTTTTCGCCTTCACGCCGGCAAAGCCGGCATACAGATTCTGTATAACGTGCCATCTAAACGGGACACCTCCTAAACTCTTCTTCTCTTGGGGGGACGGCAGCCATTATGGGGAATGGGGGTAACGTCCTTGATCATGCTAATTTCCAAACCTGTGGCTTGGAGAGAACGGATAGCCGCTTCCCTACCGGAGCCGGGGCCCTTTACCACGCATTCCACTTGGCGCATACCATGCTCCATAGCTTCTTTGGCGCAAGTTTCCGCCGCCAACTGAGCGGCAAAAGGAGTGCTTTTTCTGGAACCCTTGAATCCGGAGCTGCCAGCGCTGGACCAGGAAATGGCATTCCCGGCCTTATCGGTAATCACAATAATAGTATTATTGAATGTGGAATTAATATGCGCTACACCATATTCAATATTTTTCTTTTCTCTTCTTCTTCTGGTTTGTCTTCTGGCCACGAATTAAGTCCTCCTTTCTACTTACGTTTCGCACCAACGGTACGTTTAGGACCTTTACGCGTACGGGCGTTAGTTTTAGTTTTCTGGCCCCGCACAGGTAAACCACGACGGTGGCGTATCCCGCGGTAACAGCCAATTTCAGTCAAGCGCTTAATGTTCAGCGCTATATCACGACGGAGATCGCCTTCAACTAAATAGTTGTTAGTAATGATCTCTCTCAATTTGTTCACATCTTCATCGGATAAGTCTTTAACCCGAATATTCCCGTCCACACCGGCCTGGGCCAGTATTTTCTGGGAGGTGGGAAGACCAATGCCGTAAATATAGGTCAATCCGATTTCTACCCTTTTTTCACGGGGCAAATCAACACCAGCAATACGTGCCATATATTATGCGCACCTCCAATACGATATCTTAACTTAAATTATCCTTGTTTTTGTTTGTGCTTGGGATTTTTGCAGATGACCATTACAGTCCCTTTTCTCTTAATAATTTTGCATTTTTCGCAAATTGGTTTTACCGAAGCGCGAACTTTCACAGTAATGCCTCCTTTTCCCTAAAGCTTACTTAAAGCGATATACTATACGTCCCCTGGTAAGGTCATAGGGACTCAATTCAACAGTAACTTTATCACCGGGGAGTATACGAATGAAATTCATTCTTATCTTTCCGGAAACATGGGCCAGAACTCTATGCCCGTTCGCCAACTCTACGGTAAACATAGCGTTGGGCAATGGTTCAATAACAGTGCCTTCCACTTCTATAGCGTCTTGTTTGGACATTTTTATTCCTCCTTAATTCCGTCTTCCGGCCAATGATTGTTAAGAAATTGCCGCAGCTCTTCATCTCTGGGTAACTTTGCCGCCGCCACTGCAGCCGCTATTTCCGGCGAGCGGTTGAGAGTTCCCTGTAAATGCTTATAATTCTTCTTCTTGGGGGAGGCAGCTGTAAATTTTCTGCCGTCCGCCACATAACAGCATTTAGCTTCAGTTTGGATGATGACATAGCGTCTGCCGCAGTCCCTCCCCTGTTTGGAGGTAACTAGCTGACCAACCGACCATTGCATAAAACCACTCCTTTACAACCGAGTAAGTATCTCGGCTTCGCCCTTATGAATGGCGAAAGTGTTTTCATAATGAGCCGTCATAGAGCCATCTTTCGTAACATAAGTCCAATTATCACTAAGCTGCTTAATAGCATAGTGGCCTGCCGCCACCATAGGCTCCACCGCCAGGACTAACCCAGCCGCCAGCCTTATGCCTCTGCCGCTTTTGCCGTAATTAGGAACACTTGGGTCTTCGTGCATATTCTCGCCGACGCCGTGACCGACAAGATCACGAATAACGGAATAGCCATGTCTTTCCACGTGTTTTTGAACCGCGTGGGAAATATCGCCTAAACGGTTACCTGCCACTGCCTTTTGCAAACCTGCAAAAAATGATTCCTTAGTTACCTCAATGAGCCGAGCGTTCTCTGGGGTAATATCGCCCACAGGAAAGGTCCGAGCCGCGTCACCCACATAGCCGCGGAAGGTGGCGCCCACATCCACACTGATAATATCACCCTCGTGTAAAACGCGGTCAGGTCGGGGTATCCCGTGTACTACTTCCTCATTAATTGAGGCGCAAATGGCTGCCGGAAAGCCGCCATAGCCTTTGAAGGTAGGAACAGCGTTTGCCGCCAAAATATGCTTTTCCGCGATTTGGTCCAATTCGTAAGTGGAAATGCCAGGCCGCACCTGCTCTTCTAACAGAGCCAGAACTTCGGCAACTATTTTACCGGCGTCCCGCATTTTGGCAATCTGTTCCTCGGTTTTAATGATTATCATTATTTGCCCTCCAAGGCGCGGGCTATATCTTCCAATACTTTATCTATATCCTGATCCCCATTGATATCCTTAATTAAACCGCATTTGGTGTAATAGTCAATCAAGGGAGCAGTCTGGCTTTGGTAAACATCCAAACGGGCCTTAACGGTAGCTTCCGTATCGTCAGCCCGTTGGTAAAGCTCGCCGCCGCATTTTTCACAGGCGTCGCCTTTAGCCGAAGGATTAAATACCTGGTGGTAAGTGGCGCCGCAGCCCTTGCAGACCCGGCGACCAGTCAGGCGCTCCATCAGCTTGGTCAAGGGCACTTCAATGTTAATTACAGCGTCCAGAGCCTGACCTAATTTTTTCAACATCGCCGCTAAAGCGTCTGCTTGAGCGGGAGTACGGGGAAAGCCATCCAAAAGGAAACCCTCTTGGCAATCTTCCTTCCGGATTCTTTCTTCCATCAATCCGAGGATAAGGTCATCGGGAACTAATTGTCCCGATTCCATATACCCTTTAGCCTCCAAGCCAAGGGGCGTACCCTCTTTCACTGCTGCCCGGAGTAAATCTCCGGTAGATATATGAACAATATTATATTTATCAACCAATGTAGCGGCCTGGGTGCCTTTACCGGCGCCGGGAGGTCCTAACAATACCAATCTCATGGGTATTCCTCCTTATTTCATAAATCCTTGGTAGTTACGGCTTAACATCTGGGATTCCAGTTGCTTCATAGTATCTAATGATACGCCGACGGCAATTAGCAGCGAGGTGCCGCCGAAACTCACGTTTAAACCAGTAATCGCCGACATGAGGTTAGGCAGCAAGGCTATGAAAGCCAGGAAAAACGCGCCTGCCAATGTCAAACGGGTTAGGATTTTGTCAATGTACTCCGCCGTAGGTCTGCCAGGACGAATGCCCGGAATAAACCCACCGTTTTTCTTCATGTTATCCGCCACATCTACCGGGCTGAAGGTTACAGCAGTGTAGAAATAAGCGAAGAAGAAAATCAATAAGGAGTCAACCACCATGTAAAAGGGGTGGCTTGTGGTGAACCAACCAGCTATGGTTGTCGCTATTTTACCGTCAAAGAGGGAAAATAGCAACTGGGGCAACATCAAAAGAGACATTGCGAAAATAATTGGTATAACACCGGCCTGGTTTACTTTTAAAGGAATATTGGTGGACTGGCCGCCATAAACCTTCCTCCCCACCACACGCTTAGCATATTGAACGGGGATTCTTCTCTGACCTTCGTTAACGAAGATAATGCCGACAATAATTATAATTGCCAAAACTAGGAAAGCTAATACGGCAAAAAAATTAGTTTCGCCGGAACGCAGGGACTGAACTATATAGGTTATACCCGCGGGTAAGCGTGAGACGATACCGGCAAAGATGATTAGGGATATACCATTCCCAATCCCCTTATCGGTAATCATTTCACCCATCCACATCAGTAAGGCGGTACCAGCGGTCAAAGAAATTACCAACATTGTTACGCTAAAGAAGTTGTAATCAATGAGAGCGGGTTTCAAATAGAAGGACATGGCCACAGCCTGGACAAAACCTAAGATAACACAGCCATAGCGGGTAATTTGCGCCATCTTTTTCTTACCCTCAGGGCCTTCTTTGGCTAAGCGCTCAAAGTAAGGCACCACAATGGTAAGTAAATTCATAATAATTGAAGCGTTGATGTAGGGCATAATCCCCATGGCAAATATGCTAATATTCTTAAAGGCGCCGCCGGAAATAACATCAATAAAGCCAAAGATGTTTTGGGTGAACAAATTCTCCAAAACGGCGGCGTCAATACCGGGGGCGGGAATATGAGCGCCAATGCGGAAAATAAGGAACATTATCAATGTAAATATAAGTTTGCCACGGATCTCTTCTACCTTAAAAGCATTTTTAATGGTAGAAAACATACTACATCACCTCTACTTTACCACCTGCGGCTTCAATTTTTTCTTGGGCAGCTTTGCTGCATTTAATATACTGGAAAGTCAGGGCCTTTTCTATTTCGCCATTAGCCAAGACCTTCACGCCGTCACACTGGCCAATCAAACCGGCTTCCCACAGGGTTTCCGGGGTGATTACCGCGTTAGCTTCAAACACTGTCTCTTATACACATCTCC
>DXZC01000050.1 GCA_019415505.1 Peptococcaceae bacterium
GTCAACTACCTCTACTTCACCTAAGGGAGTCAGCTGGCCATTACCATTGGTAATTAAGCCGCTTTCCACAGAAGCCAGGGAAACTTTCACAGCATCGGCATCAGTAGTAATGTAGAGATAAATCGCGCCAGTATCATCTTTGTAAAGTGAGAAGCCGGCGTCAGCTAAACGTCTCAAATCACTGGTAGCGGATTTAAGAGAATCAGCATAATAATTGTTACCGCTTATTGCTTCCACACTGAAAGTATAGGTTTTACCGGGGTCGGTAACATATTTAGTGATGTCGAATTTTGTTACATCCCCAGCCACACTGCCGAGTAATTCATAACCGCCTGTACTGTTAAGCCTATATATATTAAAGGAAGCGATTTTTCCTTTTTCACCCAATGCGGGAGCTGTCCAGTTCAGGTATACTTTATCAGCAGCGTTGGCGGAATAGGCTTTCTGGCTGCCGCTAAAGGTCAATTCAGTGGGAGCCGCTAAGCGAGTCTTTACCACCAGTTGGCTAGTGGGGGGATTTTTATAAGTGTAATTAGCCGCTTGGGGCATTTCGCTAACATAGACCGTGGTTTTGTAAACATTGTGCATTAGCGGAGCGTCAACCGCAGCGCAATCCAAAAAATAGTCTATGTAAGAGTTCAAGGTTTCCACAATAGAGCCGGCTTTTTTCAGGATATTACTATCCTTAGCGCCGCTATTCATATTGAGGGTGACAATTTTACCGTCGTTTAATTCCATATCAGTCACAGCGTTGACGTTCATGGTTTTAATAGTCAAGCCGTTATGATAAAAGTTGGTGGGAATATTGACGTTTAAAACATTGGTATCAGCGGTATAATCAACGTCCAGCAAAATTTCTGTATCGCTATTTATGCTTTTGTTGCTAGCGTCAGCAGTGCCAATATTGGTAGTCTCTACTATATTGCCTTCACCGGAAGATGTTACCGTGGTACTGTCAAGTAAGGTCAGCTCCTTAATTTTGCTCTTGCCCAACATATTAATTGTTAAGCCTGACGACTCCTGTATAATTTCACACACAGAAGCGGTTTGTAAATCCAGCTTATTGTAAGCGTACTTGCTGGTAAAATTCACTGGTGCGAATACTTTACAATCGCTAATTTTAAAGGAACCGTTGGCGGTGGGTGAATCAATTGTTACTTTACCAGTGTATATGGTATTGCGCAAAGCATCACCATTAGAAGTAAAGGAAATTTCATCCTTCACAACGTTTTCACCCTTGAGTATACGCATGACAATGGTAATAGCCTCAGCGCGGGTGAGATTCTTCCCAGGCCCAAAGGTTTGGTCAGGATAACCTTTAATATACTGCTTACGATAAGCCAGACCCAAATCATCCAAGGCCCAGGTGCCTATGGTGTCAAAGTCCTTAAAGTTTTGCAGTTCATTGTAGCCTTCATAATCACCTCTCGTGATTATACGGCCCATAACGGCGCCGGCTTCCTGACGTGAAATGGAATTGATAGGACGGAAAGTTCCGTCTTCATACCCCATTACAATACCTGCGTATTGCGCCTTCTTAATCTCGTCAACGTACCATTCTTTTGCAGGAACATCAGAATAAGCTATATTGCGAGAATACTTGATGTCCAGAGCACGGTTAAACATTGCAACCATTTCAGCCCTGTTCACCTTTTCATTAGGACGGAAAGTTCCGTCTTCGTAGCCTTTGGCAATTCCAGCGTTAGCAGCGTCGGTTAAATCTTCAATAAACCAATCGTTGCTTTTAACGTCGCTAAAATCAGCGGCGAAAACGCCTGTGCCCATAGCGAATAGCATACAAAATACCATCGCTACCCCTAGCAGGGTTTTTCTCATCTGCTACACCTCCTAAAATAAATTATAAAAAGTAATGTGAATAATAATAACAAAATGTTATAAATTTTAACAAAAATCGACTACTTTACTATTTCAAAAATAAGGGTCAAAATCTTTACTATATGAAATCACTCCCTCCCAGTCTGCAACTCAAATACTTTACTCTCTGAGAATGTATATAATGAATTTAAATGCAAAAAAAAATAGTATATCCTAACATTACTGAAAGAATATACTATATATTAATTTTTGGAGGTTGTGCCATATAGTAAAGTATTTGACACTTAATTTAAAAAAATCAATTATTATTAATAATGCAATAATAAATTGATATATAGATAATTTAATATTAATTTATTATTTACATATTTATATAAACTAATTATATATAAGAAAGAAATAAAAGTCAAGAATTTTTGCTCTAACAACGATGCTTTATTGATAAGTAATAATTATGCAAATTCAATCACTCTACAATATCTATATCATTATATTAAAGCCAGTATTAAGCTAAAAAGACATATGCACAATATAAAACTTATACAAAATTTACATATTATAAACAACTAGTAACTTGCTAAAAAGAAATCACATAAAAAACACATAAATTGTGCATACTGTTCATTATTATTTTAAGTGTATTCCTTTCTGGCAATTGGCATGACTGGGATGTAACTTAAAATACCCCTATTCTTTTAAATTCACATAAATAACGACAATATATAACCTAGATGTTTTTTCCCTTTCAGGTTATTATAGAAATAAAGGCTGGCAGAACAATGGCGAATACCTTCAATCTAATATATGATATAGTGAGACAAATACCTAAAGGCCGCGTTTGCACTTACGGCAGAATAGCCTTATTAGCTGGCAATCCCAGATGGTCACGGGTGGTGGGCTACGCCATGGGGGGCTGTCGGGATAAAACAGTACCTTGTCACCGGGTAGTACATAAGGACGGCTCAATGTCCCAAGCCTTTAACGTGGGAGGCGAAAATATACAAGCCCAACTATTAGCAGAAGAAGGCGTTATTATAAGGGACGATGGCAAGGTCGATATGGCCCACTGCCTATGGCCCTAATTCAGCGCATAGCAACGCCAGGTAGAGATAATTAGCAGGCTTTTGCCAGTCCCCAGCCTGACCCGACTTACTTCTCCCAGATAATAATATAAACCCGCACTATTATGATCTATTAAAATTTATACCGTTATTGTTATAGCCTACACATATTAATGCAGATTAGTTTTATGCAAAAAATGCTGAACAACACCTGAAAAAAACCGTTAGAACCTGGTGGCATAATTATACGGGGTTTTTGCCATTTACCTTTTTCGTATGTTTGAGCTGCAAATATTTAATAGGAATTTTCAAAATACAGTGACAAATTCCATTTTGTAGGGCGTATAACTTCTGTCATAAAGAAATAATATATCATGGCCTAAAAATAGACAGTTTGGCCTTATTTGCTGTTTGCAAAAGCAGCTCTGTTCTTTTACAATAAGATTGAAAGGAGTATTTTATCTTGACTACCATTGATATTCAACACCTTACCAAGGATTATGGACAAGGTAAGGGTGTGTTTGACGTTACATTAGCTATAGATAAGGGCGAAGTTTATGGCTATTTAGGACCCAATGGCTCTGGCAAATCCACAACCATGCGTCATTTAATGGGTTTTAGTAAACCGCAGAAAGGAACAGCCCAGATAGAGGGCATGGATTGTTGGCGCAAACAAAAGAAAATTCAGCAGCATATCGGCTATCTGCCAGGAGAAATTTCTTTTCCAGATGATATGACCGGACTGGCCTATTTAAAGTTAATTGCTCATATGCGAAAAATGCAAGACTTTTCTTATGCCGAAAAGCTATTGACCTTTTTTGAGATAAACCCAGATACAAGCATGAAAAGAATGTCCAAGGGTATGAAACAGAAAATCGGAATCGTAGCAGCATTTATGCACAATCCCGATATTTTACTATTAGACGAACCGACCAGTGGTTTAGACCCCCTTATGCAGAACCGTTTTGTCGAGTTAGTGGAGGAGGAAAAGACCAAGGGCAAGACGATTATTCTCTCCTCGCATATTTTTGATGAAGTAGAAAAAACTTGCAACAGGATAGGTATGATAAGAAATGGTAAGCTCATTCAAGAAGTTACTGTCGACGAGTTACGCTACTCCAAATTCAAGACTTATAAGATTGAGCTGACAGACGCCGCCAGTTTGGCCCTGCTGAAACAGGAGTATCCCCAGGCGGAATATAAGGAAAAGGAAAAGCAGGTAATCATATCCATCAATGATGATGAAATTAACCGCCTGATTTCTGTATTGGCAAGGTGTCGGGTCAATTTCTTAAAAGAGGAAAAACATACCCTTGAAGAATACTTCATGAAGTTTTATGGAGGGAATGAAAATGATTAGCATACCATATTTCCGCCAGATAGCAAAATCAAACGCTAAGTTTTTAGGCGCCTTTACTCTCGTTTTATGTATTTTTCTGACCGTTATGACAAATGTATTTACCCCGGAAACGGTAACAAATTTACAGTCCGCCACCGAAGGGACGATTGCCGCCCATATTTTAACGGGAAACGGCACCTTGATAGGCTTTATGTCAAATTCATTTTATGCACTTATGGCGATTATTTTTCCGATGGTCTATTCTATCATGATAGGTAATCGACTGATAGCAAAAAAAATCGACAGGGGAAATATGGCTGGTTTTCTCTCTACACCCACCACAAGATTGCAAATTACGCTTTCAAGCGCCGTCTATTTTATACTATCATTAGCTATTATGTGGGGAATTTCTTCTATAGTTGGAATTATCGCCGCCAACGCTTTTCAGCCGGACGCGCTGGATGTTGATACCTTTTTAATGCTTAACTTAGGCGCGTTTCTTTATCATCTAGCCATCAGCAGCATCTGTTTCTGCGCCTCCTGTATTTTTAACAGTTCAAAAAATTCTTTAACCTTTGGCGCTGGTATACCATTATGCTTTTTTGTTATCAGTCTTTTTATTAAACTATCAGACAGCCTTGATTTTCTGCGATTTTTCACCTTGAACACACTGTATGACACCCAAAAAATCGTAGCGGGCAGTGACTATACCGCAGGTTTTATTGCTATGCTGATAGTTTCTCTTTGCCTTTATACACTGGGCATCATCTGGTTTCAGAAGAAAGACTTGCCGCTATAAATCAGACTTATTTTATTAAAACGAGTACCTAAGTTAAGGCAAATAACCCTTATTGATTGTACGGTTATTTTGGGGCAGAGCCTATGACATTTCCGGTTTTCCGCTTATAAACAACTATTTGCCCCCTCTCTCACCTGGGGTTAGATTGGGCATTGCGAAAGCCCCTACTTTGTAATGTCTGTAGTTTTTGTAATTTTGTTATTTGCAGGGGCTTTATGCCAGTACAGTTGCAATCGGCATTTAAAAATGTTTGATAAATTACCAGTTTTTCAGAATTGCTAATTTTAGATATTATATAAAGAAAATTGCTGCACACGACAAAATATGAGAAAAAATCTTCCCAGGAGGCGGGTAAAAATAGCCAAAGGAGCAGCGACAGAATCAGCAGTAGCAGGCCAAGATGTTCTTGGAGTGCAGAAACGGTTTTTTATTGACAATCCCCTAGCCCTCTGATATAATCAAGGCAAATAAATAGACATTTTATGGTGCCTCAATGAGGAGAATAGGGAATCAGGTTTAATTCCTGAACGGACCCACCGCTGTAATCAGTTGTTGAAAACCGCAGATGCCACCGGTAAAACGGGAAGGCGCGGCAATCGGATAAAACTGTAAGTCAGAAGACCTGCCATAAAATGAAATCAATGATACAATGGTAAAGTTTCAGTGAAGTGAGGATATCCTCGTTTTGCTGGAACTTTTTTTATCATCACTTTGGGGAGGTGTGGCATGGCGCCAATCTTAGAATTGCATTTAAAAAGCCTTTGCTTTCCAGCGGCGAAAGAACCGGTCTTAAAGGATATTCACTTTGCTGTGGAAAAGGGGGAGTTCGTGGCTGTAGCAGGAAAGCCGGCTTCAGGAAAAAGTATCTTTCTCCACACCCTCACCGGTGCGGCGATGAAATTCCACGGCGGTGTCCTGGACGGCACAGTGTCCCACTGCGGCAGAGAGCAAAAGGACATTCCTCTGCCTCAGATCTGCCAATACATTGGTTTTATGTCCCAAGAACCCCAAAATCAGATTGTCAGCGTAACTGTCGAAGAGGAAGTGGCCTTTGGTATCGCCAACATGGGGCTCTCCCCAAAGGAAATCAGCCGGCGGGTACGGGAAACTTTGGCCTATGTAGGGTTGGACGGCATGGAAAAACGCCAGACGACAGCGCTCTCCGGCGGCCAGGCCCAGCGTTTAGTTCTCGCCAGTGTGCTGGCTATGGACGCTCCCATTCTGATTTTGGATCAACCGGCGGCGGAGTTGGACCTAGCGGGCAAGGAGGAGCTCTACCACCACATCCGCCGTTTAAACCGAGAAAAAGGCGTTACCGTGATTATGGTTATGGATAGCGGCATGAGCATACCGCGTTATGCTGACCGCATCATCATTATGGACCAGGGAACTATCGTGAAAAATTCTCCTGCCTCCCAAGGGGCTGGGGAAAAAGATGAAATCATCGTGCCGGCTTTCGCGGTGAAAGATAACGCTTTGGCGTCCCTAAAAAATGTGTCTTATGAATACAAAGGCGGCATTGTTGGCTGTGAGAATATTTGTTTCGACGTTCGGGAAGGTGACTTCTTTGTAATCATGGGCCAAAACGGTTCGGGAAAAACCACTTTACTCAAACTCATGGAAGGGCTAATTCTGCCGAAAAAGGGCCAGGTTTCCCTCTTCGGCGCCGTTCTGACCAAGAAAAACGCAGCAGCTCTGCGGCAGCAGGTTGGCTTCCTCTTCCAGAACCCCGATTTTCAAATCTTTTGCGATACAGTCAAGGAGGAAGCGGCCTTCGGCCTACGCAACAGCGCTATCCCCTTTGAGGAGAAAGAGCGCCGTGTTGCGGAACTGCTGGAAATTGTTAATTTAGCGGCATTGGCAAATATACATCCTCAGAAGCTCAGCCGCAGCCAGCGGCAAAAGCTGGCCTTAGCCTCGGCTTTGGTCCACGAACCCAAACTCCTCATCGCCGATGAGCCCACCGCCGGCCTTAGTGAAGAGGATAGCCGCGCCATGATGAATCTCCTCACAGAGTTTCGACTCCGAGGCGGCACGGTGGTATTGGTTTCCCATGATCCCCTGCTGATTAAGTCTTACGCCAATACCATTCTGGTTTTGGAGCATCATAAAATGGCCGGCTTTTACAGACGGGAACATTTCAGCGACATTCCTCAAGGTCTGCTTTATCAGGGGGGTGACGGCTTATGCGGCTGATCGATAAAATCGATCCCCGTATGAAATTAGTCTGGTGTTTAGTGCTGCTCTTCACGGCGCTGCTGAGTGATAACATTGTGACCGAAGCCGCTGTTTTGGCCCTGGTGCTGATTACAGATATACTCTTGACCAAGAGTTTAAAAAAATATAAAATCCTTCTCCTTCTCTTCTTAGTGGTAGCCTCCCAGATTTTTTTAATGCAAATACTCTTTAATCGGGAGGGGCACATTATCGCCGAATGGTGGATAATCTCAGTGTATAGCGGCGCTTTACCTGCTGCCTTGTTGGGTACTCTGCGTACTGTAGCAGTGTCCTGCACTGCCATTCAGATGCTCTCCTGGACCTCTGCCGATGACGCCGTGCTGATGCTGGTATCCTTTAAGGCGCCTTATCGCTACGCTATGCTCGTCAGCATGGCCCAACGGTTTTTTCCGCTCCTCAAAGCGGAATATCAGGCTATTGTGGACAGCCAGGCCGTCCGAGGCGTTCCCACTAATGGGCTGAAAAACCAGCTTCGCCTTCTGCCCGTGACGTTTCTGCCTTTCCTTTATCGTTCAGTGAGCCGCACTAGTGAGATTGCTCTCTCCATGGAACTCCGGGGCTTTGGCTATGCCAAGACCCGTACCTTCATGAAGGAGCTGCACCTGGCAAAGACTGAGGTTGCGTTCATGGCCCTACTCCTAATCCTCTTTTTGGTTACTCGCTGTTATTTTAAGATATAGACCGGCGATACCGGTCAGAAAGGAATGAAAATGGCCGGAAATTATCGATCATCCTTGATTTACACCATTAACTGCATTTTTTAGTAAATCAAAGGAGAAATAAACATGACACAATTATCCCCAAATTCCCTGTTTCGCACTGATACCAAAGCCCTCGTCGGCTCGGTAATCCTAGGCATTGTCTTTGTCATCGCTTGCCAGGTTACAGGCTTTATTGACAATCTTACCCCCTGGGGCAAGGTGGGAATGTACCTCATTAATGGTTCTTGCTGGGCCTTTTTTACCGGTATCATCACTCTGCTCTATAAACAGCCCGCCGGTCTCATTGCCGGTGAGGTGGAAGCAATAATCTCTATCTGGTATAGCCCGTTATGGATTTGCTTTATCTTTGCCAATGCCGTGGGGACTCTTGCCGTCTCCCTGGTGGTGAAAAAATTTTCTATGGAAAAATGGAGCCACCATTTGATTTGTCAGTTTTTCGTCAATGTTTTGGGCAATTTCTTCATTGGCGTAGGTCTTGTCAAGATCTACGGTTTGCCTCTCAATGTGGCAATCATCGAGTCGGCAATTATTGCTTTGGTCTGCACCATCGTCGCAACTCTAATCCAAAAGCCGGTCTACGATAAAATGCGGGAGTCAGGCTTAGTGAAAACTAAGGGGGCGATGTGATGCAACAGAACCTGCGGGAATTTTTAAAATCCGCCGAGGCCAATGGTGTTTTGTGCCGGGTACCGGAAAAAGTACAGCGGGAATACGAGATTAGCACCTTCATGATGGAGCTGGACAAAGCAAAACAGCATCCCATTGTCTGTTTTGAAGATGTGGAAAACAGCGATTTTCCCGTAGTAACCAACATTCTAGGCTGCCGGGAGCGGTTTGCCGAGGGGCTGGGAGTGAAAACTGAGGCAGTAGCGGAGACATATGCAAAGAGTATCCACTCTCGCATTGACGAAGTAGAGGTTGTGAAGGACGCGCCTCTCAACGCCCACACCATCACCGGGGAAGATATTGATTTATATAAATTGCCCATTCTCACTCATTTCCCCATAGACGCCGGCCCCTATGTGACTTCCGGTCTCTGCGTGGCCAAGGACCCGGAAAGCGGGGCGGAAACTCTGGGTTTCCACCGTATGCAGCTTAAAGGGAAAGATAAATTAGGCATCTCCCTCCACTCCCGCCAACGGCTCTGGGAATACTTCCGCCGCAGCGAGGAGCGGGGCGAAAGCCTGAAGGCCGCTATCGTCATTGGCGTGCACCCCAATATTGCCCTGGGCTCCATGGCGCTAGTCCCCTACGATTTGGGGAAATACGGCGCTATTGCCGGCCTCTTCGGAGAACCATTGGCAGTGACGGCCTGCACCCACGCCGACCTCACCGTCCCGGCCTATGCCGAGATTGTGCTGGAAGGAGAGATTCTCGCCGACGTTCGGGAACAGGAAGGGCCCTTTGCTGAATTTACCAATTACGCCTGCTACCGCAGTACGGAAAACGTCTTTCGAGTCACGGCCATCCGCCACCGGGAAAAAGCTTTTTACCACGACATTACGCCAGGAATGAGCCGGGAACACGTCACCGTTGTTGCCCTACAGCGGGAGGGGGATGTTTTGCACGCCCTCCGGCAAACGCTACCCAACATCAAGGCCGTCCACGCTCCCTTTTCCGCCTGCGGCCTATTCACCTGCTATATCTCAATGAAAAAAATAGCTGAGGGCCAGCCCCAGCAGGCTATCTACGCTGCCCTGGCTGTGGATCACAACATCAAGACCGTCATTGTCGTTGATGAAGATGTGGATGTTTTCAACGAGGAGGAAGTCCTCTGGGCTTTGGCCACACGGCTCCAGGCCGACCACGGCGTTAGCATTCTGCCCCAGCACTTGGGCATGGGCGTGACGTTGGACCCTTCCACCGATGACCTGAGCCGCAGCTCCAAAATGGGCATTGACGCCACCAAACCCTTGAGCGGCTTCGCCCCCAAGATTGAAATAAACGCTGATGTGAAACGGGCTGTGCAACGGCTCCGGCAGTATGTGAAGTGAGGGGGTGAGAGCTTATGCGTATTGCCATTGACACCGGCGGTACTTTTAGCGATTTTATTGCTGAGGGGTACCTGGACGGAAAACCACGGCAAATATTTGTAAAGTACCCCACAAATCATAAGGATCCCGCCGCAGGGATTCTCGCTGGTCTCCATGGACTGGCGAAAGCATGGGGAACGGATTTGTCAGGGCTGCTATCTCAGACTGACCAGATTCTCCATGGTACCACGCTGGCCCTCAATGCTCTGCTGGAATCAAAAGGGGCAAAAACCGCTCTTTTCACCACCGAGGGCTTTCGGGATGCGCTAGAAATCCGCCGAGCGCAGCTAAAAGATCAATGGGATATCCGGGCTTTAACGCCTCCGGTCCTGGTCCCCCGGCGACTGCGCCTTGGCATTGCCCAGCGCATGGATTACCAGGGCCATGTAACGCGGGAACTGGATGAGGAGAGCGTTATCGCCGCCTGCGCCAAGTGCAGGGAATTTGGCGTGGAGTCTATCGCCGTTTGCTATCTTTTTTCCTTTTTAAACCCAGAACATGAGCGCCGTACCGCAGAAATTATTCGTCAAGAGCTCCCCGGTGTTTTCATCACCCTCTCCTCGGAAGTGGCACCCAAAATTCGAGAATACGAGCGCACTTCCACCACGGTGATCAACGCCTATTTGAGCCCCATTCTCACTACTTATCTACAGCGGCTGGAAGAGGAGCTAAAGTCCTTTGGCTGGGAAAAGCCCATCCACATCATGACCAATAACGGTGGACTAAGTGACACCGAAGCTATGGCAAACTTCGCGGTCCGCACCTTGCTTTCAGGACCTGCCGGCGGCGCTTGCGGCAATACAGCCTTGAGCCGGCTCTGCGGGAGAGATAAGGTCTTGTTAGCAGATATGGGCGGCACCAGTTTTGACGTGCACGTCAGTGACGGCGGGGAGCGGGATCTCGTGGCCGGTGCGGAGATTAATGAATATCCCCTCTCCATTCCTATGTTGGACATTCACTCTATTGGCGCCGGTGGAGGCAGTATCGTACGAGCCGACGGGGAAGGCGGTATTCAGGTTGGCCCCAGTTCTGCCGGGTCAGCGCCGGGTCCAGTATGCTATGGCTTGGGTGGGAAAGACATTACCATAACCGATGCTTTACTGCTCTTGGGGCTTCTCGATGAAAAAGGCTTTCTCTGTGGCCGCGTAACCCTGGATCGCGCCGCGGCCACAGAGCGAATGGTGGAAACGGTAGCTAAACCCCTGGGCCTTAATGATGCACAAACTGCCGCCAATATAATCTATCGCATTGCGGCGGAAAAAATGGCTGACGCCATTCGTCTGGTCACCGTGGCCAAGGGTAAGGACGTCCGAGAGTTTAGTCTGATCTCTGCTGGTGGGGCTTTTTCCCTCTTTGCCGCCAATATTGCCGCTGCCTTGGGGATAAAGGAGGTTCTCATACCTCTGACTTCGCCGGTATTTTGCGCTTGGGGTATGCTGGGCGCTGCCCGGCGGTACGATTTCAGTCAAAGTTTTTTTATGGCACAACAGCGGTTTGACGCCGCCGCCGTGGCGAAACATCTCGCCGGAATGCGGGAAAAAGGCCGCAGAGAATTGAGCCGCCTTGGCGTTACTGAGGGAGAACAGCGTTTTGCCTTCACCGCAGAAATGCGCTACATTGGCCAGCATCACGAAATTTCCGTAGACTGGGACGATAGCTATTTAGAAGATACTGAAGCGCTATCTGCGGCCTTCCACCAACGGCACTTGGCAATTTTTGCCTACAACGAGCCGGAGAGAGAATGGGAGATCATCCATTTTCATCTGGCCTGTGGCGAATCGGAACCACAGTGCTCCCTGTTTCCCGCTGCTACAGAGGTTGAAGCGGCGGGACACACCGTTGCCCCTGGTGAAGCCTTTGGTCTGACGGGCAGAGCGGAAATCGCCGTTTTTCGCGGCGAAGGGTTGCGGCAAGAGACCGAAGGGCCTGCTTTGGTCAATTTTGATTTTACCTCGGTGTTAGTGCCGGCAGGATATATTTTTTACCGCGAGACCGACGGCTTGTACCTTTTGAAACGGAAGGATGGTGACGCAAAATGAGCAAGCGCAGCGAGGAAATCCTACATCGTACTATCATAGCTAACCGGCTGGATTCCATTGCCGGAGAAATGGGGCTGGCTTTGGAACACGCGGCTCATTCCCCAATCTTCGCCGAAGCCTGCGACTTTGCCTGCTGTATCTGTGACGGCTCTGGAGAGCTAGTGTCACAGCTTAGCGGTATTCCTATTTTGGCAACAGCGGGGGCTTATAGCGTCAAGTCAATACTGGGGCGCTATGGGGATGACATCGCTCAAGGGGATGTTTTCATTCTCAACGACCCCTATGACGGTGGCAACCATCTGCCGGATATCGGCATCATCACCCCGGTATTTTGGGAAGATGAACTGCTGTTCTTTTGTGTCAGCCGGGCGCACCATGGTGATATTGGCGGCTCCACGGCGGGGAGTTACAATCCCAAAGCAACGGAGATTTTTCAAGAGGGAATCCGCATCCCGCCAACGAGGATTGCCGTTGGGGGTAAGCTCCTGGATGAGGTTATGGAATTAATCCTTCTCAATACTCGGAACCCGCAAATGCTGCGGAGCGACTTGCTGGCTCAAATGGGGGCCAACCGCATCGGCGCAAGACGCATTGGTGAAATGCTGGCGACCTACGGAACAGAAACCGTAAAACTCGCCGTGACCTCCTGGTTGAAATATGCCGAGGAAATGACGAAAAAACGTATTGCCGCTATTCCCGACGGAGTGTACCGCGGGGTGGAGTACATAGATGACGACGGTTTTCAAGCGGAGCCGGTGAAGATTGCTCTAGCGGTCAAGGTGGCGGACGACCATATCCTCGTAGATTTTACAGGAACGGACCCCCAGGTCAAGGGTTTTATCAATACTTCGGTGGTGACAGCGACAACGGCGGTGGGTATTGCCTGCCTGTGGTTCCTCGGCCGGGACATACCGCGGAACAGCGGAGCCTTTTCCTGCATCAATGTGAACCTGCCTAAGGGCTCTTTGGTGAACCCTGACGAACCAGCGCCCATGACCCTCTGCACCTTAACACCGGCCAGCGAGATTATAGGCGCCGTCTTTCAAGCTTTGGAGCAAGCTGTGCCCAGTCGCGTGCCAGCGGGGTATCACCGCTATAACGGCCCCTCCTATTACGGCACTGACCCTCGGACCGGTCGATATTATGTGGGCTTTTCCTTCTGTTCGCTGGGGAGCGGCGGCGCCTTCCCAGGCTTTGACGGGAAACCCTATATGGCAACGCTGTCTAACTTCGGCGGGGTCAAAGCGCCGGACATTGAGTCCAACGAGGTGCAGTACCCCCACATCACCCTGTACCACGAAATGGAGACCGATACCGCTGGCGCCGGTGAATTCCGGGGCGGCGCCGGGATGCGCTATGCTTTTGAGCTCTACGACGAAGGCAGCCATATCGTCAACTTCGGCGATGGCATGAAGTTTGCTCCCTATGGCCTGGCCGGGGGACATAAAGGCAGCTTAAACCGGGGAACCTTCATCCACAATGGTGAAAAGCAGACTTTTGCCAGTAAAGAAGCGCCTAGAAAAGTGTCAAAAGGGGATCAGGTTCGTCTCCACTCCAGCGGCGGTGGAGGCTGGGGAACCCCTTTAAAACGAGAGCCGGAGAAAGTATACTTTGATTATCTCGATGAGATTATCTCCAAAGAAGCGGCGGCGGAAGTCTACGGCGTGATTTTAACGGAATCCGGTGTAGATAAAGAGGCCACCGCGAAAAGAAGAGAGCAACTGATATGAAATTATGTTTAGCTATCACCGGGGCCACCGGTGCAATTTATGGGATTCGCCTTTTGGAGTTTCTGAAAAAAACGGAACATCACGTGAGCTTGATTTTAAGCGCTTGGGCGGAAACAACGATTTTAACGGAAACCAACTATACCATAGAAGAAGTGAAAGCTCTAGCCGATGCAATCTATGATGAAAATGACCTGGCTGCGGCAGTTTCCAGCGGCTCTTACGGTATTGACGCCACCATCGTAGCTCCCTGTACCGTGAAAACATTGGCCGGGGTGGCCAATGGCTACAGTGACAACCTCATTGTCCGCTGCGCTGATGTGGCCTTAAAGGAACGCAAACAGCTGCTGCTGTTGGTGCGGGAAACCCCTCTTTCCCTGGTTCACCTGCGAAATATGGTGACAGTAACCGAGGCCGGGGGAATCATCGTTCCGCCGCTGCCGGCTTTTTATCACCAACCCCAGACTATGGAAGATGTGGTGAATCAATCCGTTGGTAAGGTCCTGGATCTGTTGAATATCCCCCACCAGTTGTTCCGCCGCTGGTCAGGAGAACCCCATGAAAATTGAGATTGGCAGGGGCCGTACCGCCCTGAGTTATAATGTAACCCGCCACGGCAAAGATCTGCATATCCATATTGACGGCGGTGTTTCCCACCTCGGCGCTGTGACGGCGGCAACGCCGGGAACCTGTGAAACCGTGGTCTTTCCCCAACATAAAGAGGGACATTTGACGGAACCTCTGGCAAAAGCCTTGGCCAATGCCCGTCAATGCCATGTGCTGGTTTCTGCGGGGGTCCACTTAGATGATATCACCGCGGAGGAAATTCAGGTGATTTTAAAACAGAACGAAGAAATAGTCAAGACAATTCTCTATGCACTGGAAAGTCATAGTGATGCAAATTGACTATTTAGGTTACTATTATAATTTTTACTATCACTTAACTGCTGCAAAGAGGCCTATGCCAGTATCGGGACTGCCGCTAAAAAGTGTTTTTGCCGCATTGGAAAAGCATTGGCCTTTGACTGAGATAAAAAAGCATTTTTTCGCTGGCGATACTGAAG
>DXZC01000051.1 GCA_019415505.1 Peptococcaceae bacterium
ATACTATACATCATATAATATTAAATGTCAAGCCATATTATATTAAAATTTCATTAAAACTAAAATTAACGTATTTACTAGAAAACCACCAGCTAAAGATAGTTATATTTCTTATTATTCCCTATAAATAAAAAAGAGAGAGCCTTGGTACTCTCAAATTGGCGTCTCTGTTGAACATCAAGCCAGTGTCTTGACGACAAATTTGTGGCACTACTGGGGTGAGCAGCAGGATATAACCGAATGTTAGTAAATATTGACCAGGGAATTTACCTGCGGATTACATCAGAGGCTATACACATCAGCCCTCGAAAAAGCCGTCACTTTAGCCTCCTTAGCCTTCTTAACCTTCAGAAAATGCTAATCTCCCCTACCACTCAGGGGGAAGTCCCTCCTTTACCTCCTTTAAGCCCTAGCCTACCCTTCTGTCAGCTTTTAAGCCCCCGTATAACGCTGTTTTATGCCTTTAAACGTATCATATTGGCATTACACATCCGTTTAAGCATTATTCGCCTAAACCCTATAACCATTGTTTAACACTTTAAACCAAATCTTTAACGATATAATTCATCTCTCTAAGCGCTCACTCCCTCTTTACCCCGAAATCGTTTTTTAAGGCGCTAAACTGCATCTCTAATGGCCTAAGAAATATCTTCTTTAACGGCCTGAGACGTATTAACTATTATCATTCGTGTTACCCACTTTTACCCCCCCCAATTGAACCCATAATCGCTATTTTAGCGCAAAAAAGCCGCTCTCCATAAAAGATTTATGGAGAGCGGCAAGTTTTAGCTTACTAAAATAGCAGTTAAATACTATTTAGATATTAAGGAATGGGAATTGTTGGCACTTCATACTCATCGCTGAGAGGCGAATCAAGATAAAATACTGGCGCTAGGTTATTGGAGGTGGCCTGTTCCAGACCGCTGGCGTTAACATTGCCTAGGGCCATAACTTTTATTTTATCCTTTTCTGAGACATCTGTCAGGCTATTAGCGGCTACAGTACCTGTACTGGCAGCAGTTCCCTTGTAAGTACCGCTATAGCTATAGCCTGTAGCGCCGGGAATAGGTTCCCAAAGGAGATTTAGCTTGTTATTTGTATCAATAACAGTCATAAAGCTTGCTGCATCAGGCGCTTTTAACTGTTTGACTACAAATGTTGCCTCTCCGGCCACATAAGTAACACCCGCTGTAGCAGCTTTTTTAACTACTACTTTTATAGCGTCATATTTACTTAAATCTGTTGCCGTAAGGCTGCCAAAGGAAGAAATATTACTATCGCCAGATATTAAAGTAGTATTACCGGTACTGGCTACGCCGTAAAGGTCGTAAGTAACATCAGCTTCCGTAACCCCTTTGGCCTCTATGGTATAGGTGTCGTTAGCATCATTTTTACTTAACTTAACGCTAGTTGGACCAGCTATACTCTGGGAGTTTTTAGGCAGATATTTAATAGTATAAGCGGCAAAGGTCTTATCAGCGGATAAGTCAATTTGCGCTAAAGTACCTAAATCCTGATAAGTATCGGTGGCTGCACTCAGGGTCGGCGCTGTAACAACCTCAACGTCATATTGGCCAGCGGGCAGAGTAATCAGACTGCCGTTCTCCGCGATATCATATTCATTGTTGCCGATCTTTACCTTCCCAGCGGGGGCGGAATTATTAGCTCCGTCCAAGAAGGAGACAAAGACCTTATGGCTCAACACATTTAAGGTTACCAGCGGGGTATTAGTTTTGCCATCGGCGTCCACCGTGATAGTGGCTTTAACATTGGTATCGTCCGTAGCAGTGGCGGTATAGGTACCGGCTTCCAAACGCAATTCCGTGCCGCTGGTTAAGGGGTTGCTAACAATTTGTCCGTAGGGTTCGGCTTTGGACAAGGTATAAGTGGCGGCTGGAGCTGAGGTGCCGTCCTGATACATATTGACCACAACCTGGGCAAACTTGGGAGATTCTACCGTAATATCGGTAAGCTCCGCAACTTTAAGGTCAAAAACAGCTGGATTCGGCACACCGTCAGTTACAACAACCTTACCTAAGGACGCAGTCTTCTTAATTGCCGTGCCATTAGTGGTTGTTTCATCGGTAGTCCAGGTAAAGGTAGCGGCATATTCGCCATCGTTCAGGGCGCCGGTGTCAGGTACCGTCGCGCTGGTATTGGCGGTAACCTCTTTATCGTAGGTAGTACCCCCACTGACAAAACTAAACTTACCGGCCTTGTCAGCCTGAACAGTGATGTTTTGGGGAGGAGCAGCGGGAACAGTGACTGTTCCGCTGGCAGCGCTATCTAAATAAAATTGAATATTCCCGTCCTTACTCGCGATTTCGAAATAATCGCCATCCGCCTGATTAGCATGGCTGTTGCCTATAGCGGTTACAGTGTAATCAGCAGCATAATCCACTTGGGCTGAGAGAATATCGCCGCTGGTGATGTACTGCTTGTTAGCGCCACTGGCCACAACGTAACCGGCAGCGTTAGCTACCTTATTCCAGGAGATAACGGCTTTTTTAGCGTCTCCCCCGGTAACGCTGGCAACGGGAGCCTCCAAGGTAGTAAAGGTGAAGGTGGTTGTAGAAGCAGTAACATTTTTCTTATTTTCGCTGCTAGCTATGAGGGTATAAACGCTACTCTGACCCGCAGCGGGAGTAGTATAAGTAAAGGAATTACTAGTCAACCGACCTATGCTGTTGTCTACATCATAAACAACTGTAGCGTCATATTTTGCACTGATGGCAGCAAACCCCACAGTATTCCCCGCCTGGAGTTTGCCCCAGGCGCTTGGGGCTAGCGCCTGGGGTTTATCAAAAGACAGCTGCAAAGGTATATTTTGCGCTTCGTAAGTAACGGTAAAGGTTATAGCGCCGCCGTTATATTCTATGCCGGAAGTAAAGCCAGCATAAGTTAGGGTATAAGTACCCGGCGCTAGGTAAACATCCTTACCAGCGGCAGGTATATTCATGTTAGAATAACCCTCTACCTGTTGGCCTTCAACAGCGGATTCGCCCTTAAAGATAGTTGCGGATTTTTCTGTCTCAGGCATACCGACAGCTACATTGTCTTGACCCTGTAAAACCAGGGTTTGTCTGGCTTTATTAACGGTTACTGTAACTTCAGCGTTGGCTGTTCCGGCGGCGAAGGTTTTTTCCACCTTACTGCCGGGAATTATAGCCTTCTTGTCGTCTAAAGCGTAAATATAATATTTAGCGCCTGTGACAACCTTGGCATTAAGTTCCGCGGCATCAGTTACATATTTTGCGTTATCGGGTGTACCTGTGGTTGCCGGGTCGCTAACGGTAGAAATTACCAAACCCTTGACAACATCGGGCATATCCGTTTGGAGATTAATAGCAATGTTCACAAAATCCTTGTCATAAGCGGCGTTAAATTTAACTTCTGTATTACCTACCAAAACGCCGTCCTTTACGCTAAAGTCTATATCGCTGGCTGCCATTTTAGCGGTACCGCCGCCTAAATCTAAGGCTACGTCGGTAGAGTTATCAGCCGCAAATTTAGCCGTATAATCGCCATCAGCTAATTTTAAGGAGTCACGCTTCTTATTGGCATCCGTCAAACTTACGGTGGTATTTCCGTTAGCCGACTTCGACTCCACGGTCACCGTCCCCACCACATTGGCGGTGAAGGTGACTTCTGCTTCTACCGCAACTTCAAGTTCTGCAGATTCAGCTGAGCTTGCATAGAGTTGAATAGCGTTTGTAGCGGCATTTAGTTTACCTACAGAGGCTTTAGCTGCATCATTGCCTGCATAAGCTAAAGCTGTTACCTTATAGGTTTTATTATTTGTTACCGTGCAAGCATTATTTTTGGTATAGCTGGTGGTAGCGCCGTCATTTACAGCGTATTCCACAACATTGTCAACCTGGCTCCAGCTCATTTTTAAGGCGTTATCGCTATTTCTGGTTAAGTCCGAATCAATCACCGGTGTAGCCAAGGTATCTACAAATATGTAGGTGTTAGAAGCGGTATCGTTACTATCGGCAGCAGCCTTAGCAGTCAGTACATAATAACCGGTGCCAAATTTGCTCTTATCCAGTGTGGCAGTTACTTTATCAACACCTACACTGGTAGTAATGTCAGAACCGGCAACTCCCACCGCACTGTAATAAGTCAAGGTATAGGAGTCGGCGCCGGCAACTTTATCAGCGCTTAAGGTATAGTCGCCATTGTTAGCCCCTGCCGCCAAGGTAGCTTGGGCTGAGGGATCTAAAGCCTTGCCAGCCACTGCCGTTAATTCAATGTTAATAAATGCCCCGGCAGAAGTCACAGTAAAGTCCTGGCTGTAGGCTTGGTAGTTCACCTCGCCGATTTTCCCGGCCGCCACTGTAACAGTGTATTCGCCGCTATCTAAGGCTACATACTGGCCGTATTTAGCAATATCCACAGTAGTTGCAGTTGCAGTGGTATCTTTAGGGGTAAAGGTTACACTGGCTGCCACGCTAGCGCCGTCCTTACCATAAACCACCACAGGCACAGATACTTTTTCAATATCAAAATTCAAAGTAACCGGGCTGACAGTTTTAGCAGATACGGCAAAGTTCTGTTCAGTACCGTCAACTACATTTTCGCCCTTCTCATCGGTGGTTACAACGGCTTTATAGTTGCCAACCGTTAATTTACCCAAAGTTTTACCTAGAGAATCAACTTGGGCTACTACAGTCTTGGTATCAGTACCTGTAGGTTCAACTTTCGTGATTTTCACATATTTGTCAGTAACCGCCGAACCGTTGTCGTAAACGCTGGCTTCCACTTCAACTACATTTTTAGCAGTTTTCGCTTCAAAAGCAACTTTAGTCAAATCCTGTAAGCTACCATCGGAGACAGTGAAGGTTTTAGCGTCACCGGCGGTATAATCTACCGTTTCATTAAACAGCGTGGTTTCCGACTTTGTAGCCGGCGCAAAGGTGGCAGTGTATTTGCCATCGGCCAGCTTTAAGGAACCGCTAAAGTCGTTAGCCTCCGTCAATTCCACGGTGGAACCGGCAGCAGCGTTAGCATTTGCGAGCTGCACGGTAACCGTCCCCGCCATATTGGCGGAGAAGGTTACAGGCGTGGTTACATTCAACGTACCGGTGCTGTCGGAGGCAGCGGAATCGTGGTAGAAGCTAATAGCGTTAGTAGCGGGATCGGCCTTGACTACTGTATCAGTTTTGGCGCCGTCGGGAGTAAAGTTACCCAGGGCCTTAACAGTGTAGCTCTTGCCGTTTTCCACCACAAAGGAGGTACCGTTTACTGAAGTTTCAGTGCCATCTCCATCAGTTACCACATAGGCAGTAGCGTTGGCTACAGCGCCCCAGGTGAGAACTAAATCACCGTCAGTATTACGATAAACGGGGTTCAAAACCGGGGTATCAAGAGTGGCAAAGTTTACATAAGTGAGGGAAGGCTGGTAGTTATCAGTTGCGTCCGCATCCTTTTCAGTAACCATAGCTACAAAGTCATATTCTTTGAGAGTGTTGTAGCTGGCTAAAGGATTACTGGCATTTTCAAAGGCGATATATTTATTATCAAATATATCACTACCCACAGCTATTTTTTCTTTGGTGTAGTCTGTCTTATCAGCGTTGGCTTTATAGCCATAGAGGGTATAATTGGCAGCATCTGTAGCATGGGCTACTGACCGCATAAACAACCCGGCAGTAGGATACATAATTGCATCCTGGCTAGTTCCCAAGGTTACAGCTTCTTTAGGTGTAAAGGTCACATAAATGGGGTTAACCTTACCGTCAGTCACCGTAAATTCTTGGCTAATGGTAGCGGGGTCATAGACTACGCCGGCGCTCAATTCAGCACTGGTGATATCCGCCACATAATCGCCGTCAGGTAAATTAGTAGCGTCTAAAGGATTAATTTTATCAGTGTCAGCTTTACCATACACCGCTACAGTCGGGGTTACCTGCTGGAGGGTCTTGCCGTCAAAGGCGATAACGGACAGAGCGGCTGTAGTGGCGTCCAAAGTAATATCTACCGGAGTAGTACCAGAAACTTCCTGCTTAACGCTTTGAGCCGGGTTAGCCTGAGGAGTAAAGGTGTATTCCTTGGCGGGCAGGTATAAGGTAAGACCCGCTTCAGCGTCATCTATGGTGTATGCGGTAGTGGTGGTGTCATAAGCTAAGGTAAAGTCACCTGCTACCTTAGCACCATTGCTGGTCAGGTACACCGTGGTCTTAGTCAATTCGGGGTTATAGGCCAGGGTGAAGTTCAGAGCGGAGCTATCTACTACTTTACCGCCGGTAATTGTTAGGGAAGTTTCTTTGCCAGTGTCGGCAAAGACGGCGTCGCTACCTGTGGTAGCATCTTTAATCGGAGGATTACCAGGAGTTAAGGTAGCGGTATAAGTACCGTCTTCCAGCTCAGTTTCAGTGCCGATAGCAACGGTAACAGGAGCAGCAAGGTTATCGCCGGTAATGGTAACGTTACCGGTTACGGCATTGCCGTAGATATCCGCGGCAGTGAAGGTTACAGCGGTTGCGCTAGATACCACACCAGTGGAGGAGCTAGCGGCAGAATCCAAATACAGGGCTATGCCATTAGCATTAGCCGCGCCAGCGCTGGCATTGCCATTGGCGGCCACGGTGTACTCTTTACCAGCCGCTACTTTAACCTTGGCGCCGGTTACAGGATTAGTGGGATCAGCTTCCGGATCTACAGTGTAGGTGGGCACATAATTATGGGCAGTTACCTGATTCCAACTGAGAATTAAGTCGCCAGCGTCATTACGTACAACCTCGTTGAGGCTGGGGGCTTGCAACTTAGTAACAGTCATTCTGGTAGTGGAAACAGCGTAATTTTTACCGCTTTGTACGCCGGTAGCTTTGAGTACCAGGTTGGCAACGTCGCCGCCGTCAGTAATACCCAAGTCCGCTTTTGCTACGGTAAATACGGCTTTCATGTCGGCTGTGCCAGCAGCTACCGTATAAGGATCGGCTGTTAAGGCTGTTAAGTTGCCCTTGGCGTCCTCTTTATAGAGGGTGTAACTCATGCCAGTAGAGGAGTCAATGGCTTTACCGTCTACATCGGGGGCTGCGAACTCAATGGTGTAATTAGTATCATCTTGAGCTGTCAGCTTACCGGAAGGAGCCTGGGAAACTGCTATATAATCGCTGGGTTCCAGGGTAATGGTAAGCTGGGAGTTACTGAATCTGGCAACATAGTTCTTAATTTCGGCCTTCTCGTAAGCTTCTGCTGCCAAAACTGCTACCAAATCAGCATTTTCGAGGTCAACAGTAATGTCATACTCTTCACCCCAAACCAGGGCGTTTAAGTCCGCCGGATCACCACCGGGCAAAATGCTAGATTCCTGGACGGATATAGCGGCCGCGGCTACATCGGCGGGTACCGCCGCACCGGTGGCACCGTCAACTAAAGTGACGGTGACCGGTACGGTTACTGCAACATTAACATCTACTGCATCAGAATCGCCAAACATGGCAATGCGGTTAGTACCGGGAGCGGCGGCTACGGCGCCGGCCATATTACCTTGAGCCATTACAGTGTAATCGTTGCTATTTTCTACCGCAAAGTAGGTTTGTTCGGCGGGCAAGGTTTCCGTTGCCGCCCCGGCTATAGCATAGCCGGTGGCGTTGGCAATGGCTCCCCAACTGATAACCAACTGGCTATCAGTATTGAAATAGGGCTTCTGTACATTGGGATTACTTAACTTGTCGTAAGTGAGAACAGTTACTGAGGGGCTATAAGCGCCATTGTCCGCGCCATAGGCGATTAACTCAAAGTAGCTGTAGTCATTAATATCGGGGACACTGAATGATGCATCGCTACCCGTACCCTCTGTGACAGTACCGTCCTTAGCGTATTTTTTCAGGACATAGTGGTCTGCATTGTCTACAGGGGCAAATTCTAGTCTGCCATTAGCATAGGTTGCCGAGGCGCTAGAGCTTAACTGTTCCTGTGCTTCAGGGACAAAGACCACGGAGATGGGATAGAATACATTTCTGTCAATCTTTACATCGGTAAAGACCAAAGGTTTGTAGGCAACCCCGGGGCTTAGCTCTTCACTGACAATTTCAAAGCTATAGGTACCGGGCTGCAAGGCTACGGCGGACAAACCAGCGAGGTCAGCTGGCGTAGTGCCGTCTTCATAGGTAGCCGCGGTAAATTCAGCGGTTGCCTCAACCGGTTTACCAGTGTAGCCATCAATAGCGTTGATCACCAGGGCGGTGGAGGTGACGTCAAATATGACGTCAGCCTCACCGTTAATTTCATCATCCTGGTTAAAGGTTCTGGTTATCGTGTTATAACCTAGGGCATTGCCGTTTTCATCGGTCAGGGTAAAGACATACTCTTTGTCAGTGGCCAGGTATAATACCTTGCCAGCTTCGGGTATTTCTATACCAGCATCAGTAACGGCGGAACCATCATTATATTCAAGGGTTAAGTAACCAGCTTGGTTTACGCCCTTATCTTGAATCTGAACGGTTACTTTACACAGGTTGGTGTTGTAGCCCAGCACTAAATCAGTGCTGCTGCCTTCTACTAAACCGCCTTTAATGGTAAAGCTCTGGCTCTGGCCGCTAGCAAATGCCAAGGTGATGTTTTTATCAAGGCTGCCAGCGCTAATGGGCACAACAGGGTTATTGAGGGTAACTGTGTAGCTACCGTCCTCAAGAGTAAATTCAGTGGTACCGTTTAAAGCGCCTTTAGCTACTTCTGCGCCCTTGTCGTCTGTGATGACAATATCACCCTCAGCAATTGAGTTAGCGAATACATCCTGGGCAGTTACTTTTACGGTGGTCGGGTCAGTTACAGCAGCGGCGTCTTTAGCGGCAACTTCAGAATTGAGGTAGAAGGCATAGCCGCCGTTCTTGATATCCTGGTTAATACCGCCATTGCCTATGGCTTGAACAGTATAGCCATTGCCGGCTGTCACTTTATGGGCTGTTTCCGTAGTGGAAACGTTCTGTACATCTGCGTCGGTTTCGCTATTGAGGAGATAACTGGAGGCATGAGCCACTTCGCTCCAGCCCAGCATCAAGTCTTTAGCTTCATTGCGGTAAACGTCGCCAAAGGCGGGGGTTGCCAACTGAGCAAAGTTGACAGCGGTTTCCGAAGCAATGTAATTCGTGGTTTCGGATACTGCGGAGGTCAAGAGCTTATAGCTTTCATAAGCCGCGGGGTCCACATTCCGGAAGTTCACAGCCGCGCCAATGCTGGGGCTGTCACTAATTACTTCTTCCAGACCGTTGGCAGCTACACCGATTAAGCTGTAGCTTACAACAGCGTCAGCGTCACCGGCCGGGACAACTTTGGAGAATACGAGCTTAACAAGACCGGAGTCGTCAGCTTCATATTCATATCTGGCCTTGGCGCTCTTAGGCAGCTGCTGGCTATCAGCCGGGTCAAAGGTGAGTACCACCGGCATATTGCTCTGAGCCACGGTAAATTCCACGGTCAGGGAATCTTCGGCATAGGCTACGCCAGCAGTCAAAGCAGCGTCAGCTTTATTTACCGTTACTGTATACTTGGTGCCAACAGGCAGATTGAAGGTGCTGCCGCCAGCGGCGATTACCTGAGTATCGGAACCTTCAATTTGCGGTGCAATAGTTACAGTAGCGTCTACAGCTTTACCAGTGTGGCCGTCTTTTACCTGAATCGGTACAAAGGCGTTTACGGCGATTGTTGTACTGGCGACTTCTGAAGGCAGGTAGTAATTGAATACGCCGTCAGTAGCTGTGAGGGTTTGGCCGAACAGGGCGGCAGCGTCAGGAACTGCCTGCACAGTTATGGCTTCGCCACCGTGTACCGGTTTGAGGTAGGTTTCCGTGTAACCTGTAGTTTCAGCGCCGTTCACTCCATAGGTGTAGCTAGCGGCGTTTTCTACAGCGTTCCAGGTCAACTTATATTCTTGGTCGTTTTCTAAGGTTACGGGGTTGAATTCAGGAGTAGCAAGGGCGGTTTCGCTTACTACAGATACTGAACCGCTGGGATTAGCCACAGTGTTTTCGGGGTCATTGATAGTGGCAACAAGAGCAAAGCCATTGGCTTTATAAGCTTCCCAATCAGCAACGGAAATATGGTATAGGAGTTTTCCAGCAACTGTGAGTTCAGAATGGCTGTAAGTTGCAGCATAACTACCATCATCAGCCAGAGCCTTTAAGGCAAATTCGATTGTAGCGTCAGGATAATCGGTAGCAAACTCATTACCATTGTTATAGGTGGTCACTGCAGCGAAGGCTATTTCAATTTCGCCATTATGTGCGCCACCGGAAAGTTGTTCAATGGTAACATCAGCGGAAGTGTCAAGGATTACAGCGTCCTTAGGAACTAACTTAATCACTAATTCGCTGGGAGCGCTTTCGGAAACAACTACGTTTGCCTGGCTGTAGGCTTCATAATCAACGCCGTCATATTCGCCCTCTGCCACGCTAACGGTATATTCATCACTGTAGAGCTGAACCTTGCTATTATCGTCAGCTACGGTGTGAACTTTATTGTGGGTAGCGCCGGTGAAGGTTACTTCCACAGAATCCTTAATGGTTTCGCCGGTAACGGCGTCAACCACTTTAATGGGTACAGCATTGAGGAAGAAGTTAATATCTACAGTTTTTGCACCAGCGGCGGATACGGTAAAGGCATAAGCTTCTACCAATACATCACCATTAGCTGCCACTACCTTGGCGGCGTATTCGCCTTCGGGCATGGTCAAAGCTTTATAGGTTCCGTCTGTAGTATATTCGTAAGGTTCGCCGCCATTGAACTGAGCGTAATCTGCAGTGGCCGCGTTAGTCTGGGTGATAGTTACTTGAGCGTCGCTCAAAGGCGCATGGTTGAGGAACACGCCAATGTTCATCGCCACTTGTTGTACTTCAGGTACAGCCTGGAAGATGAGTTCAGCAGGAGTTGTATCCATCACGCCGTTTGTTACAGAGAATTCTACGCCGTGTACAGCATCGTATAAGCCGTCGTAATCAGCAGCGGGATAGAAGGATGCTCTGTAGTTACCATCGGGCAGGAAGATATACATACCGCCGGTGGGAACAGCCTCGTTATCATAAAGCACCGCGGTGGATTCGCCGTCTTCGTTCACGGAGACCAATCTCAGGGCGCCCTGCAAGGCTTTGTTAGTAACAGAGTCAACCGCGCCAACCTTGATAGTTGCGGTTACGGCAATATCAGATTTTGTACCAGGCTCGGAATCAAGATAGAAGTTGATTATGCCAATGGAATCAGCCGCAACTTCCGTTACGCCGTCAGCATTGCCCCGGGCAATTACAGATACGGTATTGCCGGTGAGTTCAGCGTAATTAGTCTGAATATCTTCAGCCGCATTGTTGAAGTTATAGCCGGTTGCATTAGCCACAGTGTTCCAATAGGCTGTAATCTTACCTGTTTCAGCAGAGCGTTCTACTCTGATGCCACTGGGAGCAGCCAGCTTAGTAGCGACGATAATAGTATCGGAGTCAACACTGTTGGTAATGTCGCTATGGGCTCTGGAAATGTAGTAGCTGTATTCTTTATCTCTCGAGCTGAGATCATAGGTTACAGTTTGGCTGTCAGCATCAAAAACGCCGTCAGCTATTTTTTCTTCAGCGCCGTTAGGTCCGTCTACGCCATAGAGGGCATAACTCAGGTTGCCTATTTCAGCTTCTGGTGTTTCTCCCTTATCCGCAGTAGTTACCGCAGATACAGTAAGAGTATTACCATCAGGACTTAAAACGCCCTTTTCGCTCTTATCCAAGGCGATGTAATCTACAGGATAGACGTAAACCAGGAGACTGCCGGGATAAGTTTTACTGATTACATAGGAAGCGGCTTGGTCGTTAGCTTTGTATTCCACATTGTCATTGGAAGTAAAGGCTTTGGTGCTAACAGTATATTGTCCGCCTTCCACCAGATAAACGGTTCTGCCGTTCTTATCAATCTTGTTTAAGGTATAGACGGGACCGTTATTTGTAGAGATAGTAATTAAATCTTGGGCTTCACCTTCTACATACTTCTTATTGACCGGATCGTAGAGGGTTAAGACCTTAGAAACCTTCTTGAAGTCGCTGTTTTGACTGCCAAAGCTACCTAAAATCAGGGAGTATCTGGCGGTTTCCGAAGTAATTACAATACTGCAAAGGTCGGAATCTACAGCAGCGTTATCAATTTTAACCTGACATTCGTCATTGGATTTAGCCTGAACTGTTTCTTCCGCCACTACCTTATTGTTATCAAAGGTATTATAAATGGTAACAGTATAGGTAATGTATTCGTCCTTATTGGTATTCTGGTCTAAATTAGCGAAGGCCGCATCGTCAGTCCAGGTTATTATATTATCAGAGCTATAGGCAATATTTTGGGGTTCGCTCTGATGTACCTGGGCTACAGTGGGAACGGAGTCAGCGTACAGAGTAGTAACGTCAGCGCCTAACTCTTCGGGATCGTAATTACCCTTGGTAGTAACAGAAACTTCACATTCTTTCTCTACCTCTGTAGCAGGGCTGGTAACTGTCACAGCTTCGCCGCCGTCGATAGATACGTCGTATTTGTTCAACTCGCTGGCTTTAGCCCAACTCAAGGTCGAGATGAATTCAGCATCGGTGGTCAGTTCAAAGCTATCGTTATCTACGTTTTCTTGTCTATCTATTGTTACGTCAGTAACAACGGAGTCAACATAGATAGTAGCTGCCCAATAGGGATTATCCGCATTATCGTCTTTCTGTTCCAGAGTGCGTACCGCGTCTTTATTATATACTGCGGTTTTAGTGATGCCATTATCAGGGTCGTTATCCGTGTCATATATAGCGGTAACTTCCACATCTGCCGCTGCATCCTGGGCACTGTCTAAGGTTACAGTATAGCTTAAATCAGGAGTATAGACAGGGTCATTGCCATCAACCACAACCCGATAATAAGAGGCGTCAGCCACAGCATCCCAAGAGATAGTATATTCATCAGCGCTTTCCTTGGTAAAGCCAGTGATTACCGGCTGTTCAAGCTGTTCCAGGGTTACCCTGGTAGCGCTATCAGCCCAGTCAGCATGTTTGTAAGCATTGCTGGATCTGGCGGAAGTTATAATGTCTACACTACCGGTAGTGGGTGAAGTAGTGGTTTGGTCAAATAAGCCGGACAGGCCTATTGCTATTTGACCGTTATCTTCGTGGCCAGTTTGGGTGTTGGGGGTGTCGCCCACATTATATGTAACCTTGTAAGCGGAGTTAGGATCAACATTGGCGTTGGGAGTAGGAGCAAAGACAAACTTCCAGCCGTCAGTGGGTCCGTCAGTTACTAAGGTGAGGTTCTGGGTTCTGTCCAGAGCTACCAGAGGATCTCTCATAATATAAGCGAGAATTTCCTTTGCCGCCGCATCCACAGTGAAGGTGCGCACGGGGGCTAATTCACCGGGAGCCGCCGCATCGCTAAAGGTGCTAATCAGCAACTCTTCAATTTCTGTAGCGGGATCTTCTTCGAGAATAGTTTCTGAATAATCAATGCTATAGCCGTATGTGCCGTAAGGCAGTCTGGCCACAACATTACCTTGAGCATCTGTTGTTACCAGAACATCGGGAGTTACTTCGCCGAGCTCAGGTAAGCCATTAGCGTAGATGCTAACTTCAGCGCCTGCAATATCCCGAGTTTGAGTAGTGGTGCTAGCCAGAAGCGTATCTGCCCTATATTCGTCAGTATAAGCCTTTACGTTAATGGTATAAGTACCATATTGCAAATCTTCCACTACTATATTATTGTCTTCGCCAAAGTATTCACCATATACCTGTTGGGTATTCTGGGTTTTGGGAGCGCCGGTGTTGATTACTTCAATATCGTATTTAACGCCGTCAACAATAATTTTTGCACCGTTATCTTCTATATCAAAAAGATTGATAGATGTTTCGGTGGTGGGATAGTAAACAATCTTGCCTGCAGCATCGGTGATGCGCACGAGGTAATTGCTTTCATAACCACTGGGCATTTTATTGATATCAGTGGGGTCGGTCCAGGAAAGTTCACCAGTATAGGGGTTAAATACCTTATCAGTTAACTCAGCGGCATGATACAATTTGCTGGAGAAAATAGCCGAAGAGATAGTGCTGGTACCGGAACCCCTATTGGTAATTGTCAGCGGGCCGTCATCATTAACATTAATGCCCTCTGGCTTAGTCAAAGAAGTTTCCGGAGTTTCTTCCGCCGCCACTTGCGGTACGGTTACTGTATTGTTAGTTACAGCGTTGGTATTTACTTCATAGGATTTAACGCCGTCACAGCGGGGCCAGGATAAGACATAATCGCCTTGGCCGTCCCTAGCGTCAGGATCGAAGACTAAAGTGGGGGTGCCGGTAGGCTGATGTACCTGAACACTTTGTTCAGCAGGAGCAGAGGTCAGGAAGAGCACGCCTCTGTTACCCTGTTCAGCCGCTGCCTTGGCGTCCGCTTCAGTATATTTTTCATTACCTATGGCAGTTAGTTTGACATTATGTTCATCATAATTGTCCCGCAGGTCCACTTGGACGCTAATGTTCAAGAGATCGCCGTCAACCTGATATTTACCGTCTAATACATCGCCAATGTTAGCTGCCGCGTCATAAACGCCGTTTGCCACATCTTGCGGCGCATTATCGTCCATTTGGAATACATATTTTTCCGCGAACACAGCATCGGGTATAGTATATTTCCAGTCAACACTGTAATTAATTTTATCTTCTAATTGCTGGAGAGCCACAAAGGTTGGTTCGCTCAAGGTATCGATTTTCACAGAGGATAAATTATCCAACTGTTGAGCGCTCAAGCCATTACCTTCAGTTTCAACGGCAATACGATAAATAGTGTCTTTATCCACTAAGTCAGCGGGAATTGCGTATTTGGCTACGCCTGTCTCTTATACACATC
>DXZC01000052.1 GCA_019415505.1 Peptococcaceae bacterium
ACCTTGTGCTTTTGGGCTAACTCATTAAGCCCCAAGGCGTCAGTGCGTAAGAGCAGGGCCATCTGGTCAATAAAGGCGCCGGTACCGCCGGCGCAGGCCCCGTTCATGCGTTGCTCCATAAAATTGTCAAAATAAGTTATTTTGGCGTCCTCACCGCCTAATTCTATGACTACGTCGGTTTGGGGTATCAATGTCTCTACTGCCTTGGTACAGGCAATCACTTCTTGTATAAATGGTAAACCCAGGCGCTCGCTGAGGCTTAACCCCCCGGAGCCGGTTATCGCTATAGCTACCTCTATGTTACCTAGTTCACTTTGGGCTTGGGAGATAACATCTAGAACAGTAGCCTTTATGTCGGAAAAATGTCGCTGGTAACAGCGAAAAAGGCAATTATTTTCATCATCTAAAACTGTAGTTTTTACCGTGGTGGAACCAATGTCCAATCCCATTACCACTGTCTTTACGGGTTTGTCCATATATTCAGTGTCTCCTTAAATTGTGTAGACCTATTAAGGTACACAGGTTATATATTTTCTTTTCATAATTATAATATAAATAAATTAAAAATACCATATACAATTTATGTAAAATGTCTTTTTTTGGCGAATCCGCGAAAAAAATTGCCGTATCCCTTTAAAATAACAAGTTATTTTGCTATAATATTTAATTAAGCATATAACAAGCATTATACAATGGTAATATTTGCGCTATTCCCTATTTGAGGAGAATTTTAGATGAAAGTAATTATCGGCCACCCTAATTTGGATTTTGACGCTCTGGCGTCTATGGTGGCGGCAAAAAAGCTATATCCCGACGCTACCCTGGTTACTGTGGGTAAAGCCGACAATAATGTGCAGGATTTCATCAATCTGCATAAGGAGATTGTTGAAATTCAAAATTATAAAAGTAAAAGAGATGTTGATACTCTCATTATGGTGGACACTCGCAGCCGTCGCCGGCTCCAAGAGTTTACCGCTGTTTTAGATAATCCAGGGGTTAAGGTTATAATTTACGACCACCACCGCCCCTCCGCCGATGAAATAGAGGAGGCGGAGCTGCATTACGCCGAGGTGGGCGCCAATGTCACCCAGTTGGTGGAAATGATTCGGGAGCGCAATATTGAGATTGGCTCTCAGGAAGCCACTGTCTTTGCCTTAGGTATTTACGAAGATACTGGCTCACTCTCTTATAGCAGTACCACTTACCGGGATTTAGAGGCCGCGGCCTGGCTCTTAAAAGAGGGGGCCAACCTCAGCGTGGTAGCTAATTATATTGTCCGAGCCTTCACAGAAGAACAGCAAAGCCTGTTGAACGACTTAATGGCCAACTGCCATATTCGGAGCATTAAGGACAAAAAGGTGCTCTTTGCCCAGGGCGCTACCAAGGATTTTGTGGCGGAATTAGCCCTCTTGACCAGTAAATTGCGGGATTTTCATATTGTGGACGCTGTCTTTACTATCGTGCGAATGGGTAAGCGCATCTACATTGTGGCCCGCAGCAGCGCTGAGGATATCAATGTGCGGGAAATTTTAAAATCCTACGGCGGCGTGGGACACGACCACGCGGCCAGCGCCACAATTAAGGAGGGGGCTGATATCCTCTCCCTGGATGAGGTGGAAGAAAATATTGGTTATAATTTGGAACACAGTATTCCCTCGCCCTTAACTGTGGGCGAAATTATGACAGCCCCGGTGAAAACCATTAGCTCCAACACCACCATTAACGAGGTAGGCGAATATTTAGTGCGCTATGGCCATTCCGGTTACCCGGTAATGGAGGACGGCAAGGTCATTGGTATAATTTCCCGGCGGGATGTGGAAAAGGCTAAGTATCACGGTTTTGGCAAAGTGCCGGTTAAGGGTTACATGTCCCATCATATTATCGCCCTGAGGGAGGATATGCCCGTCAAGGAAGCTCAAGCTTTGATGATTAAGGAAAACGTGGGCCGCTTACCGGTTATGCGGGGCGATGAGTTGGTGGGCATCATATCCCGTACCGATATGCTACAGCTTCTCTATGGTGAAAAAATAGCTACCCGCCACCGCACTTTATACCAACCGGCGGCAATTACGGTGGATCATCGCAACATGCTGGAAAAATTAAAGAAATCTTTGCCTGAGGCAACATATAATATTTTACGGGAAATTTCTTTTTTAGCGGACCGGGAAGGCTACAAGGTATATTTAGTGGGCGGCCTTGTCCGCGATATGCTGCTGGAAAAATCCTCGGCGGATTTGGATATTGTGGTAGAGGGCGACGGCATAGACTTTGCCCGCCTGGTGGCGGAAACCTATGAGGGAAATTTAGCGGTTTACGAGCGTTTCGGCACTGCCAACGTGGTAATTGACGGTTATCTAAAGCTGGATATAGCTACGGCCAGAACTGAGTTTTACGAATATCCCGCCGCTCTGCCCCAGGTAGAAACCAGTACCTTAAAGCAGGACCTGTACCGCCGTGATTTTACCATTAACGCCATGGCTATTTCCCTTAATTACAGCACTATTGGTACTTTTGTGGACTATTACAACGGGCGGGAGGATTTAGAAAAGCGACAAATACGGGTTTTGCATAATTTAAGCTTTGTGGAGGACCCAACCCGCATAATGCGGGCCTTACGCTTTGCTGTGCGCTATGAATTTACCTTGGAGGAGGAAACCCAGGGCTTTGCCCGCAAAGCTATTGAAGACGGGGTTTTTGAAAATTTATCCTACCGTCGTATTTGGCAAGAGGTGACCATATCCTTAAAAGAGGATAACCCCTATGAAATTTTGCTCTTATTTCATGAATATGGCATTTGGCCATATATATTCCCCGGACATGAATTTGATTACTCCCTGGGAGAGATAAGCCAGCTATTAGAGGGCAATATCGGCTTTATGCGCTATTTTCCCCGCAAGCCCAGTATACCGATGGTTTATTTCCTGCTTTTAATCTATGATTTTACCCAAGAAGAGTTGGACGAATTTTTTGCCAAGGTTGACGGCCGCCGGGCTTACCGGCATAATGCCTATAAGCTTTTACGCCTGAAAAACTATGCGTTTACCGACTTTTACGATAGAACTATAGTGGACTGGTACTATTTTCTCTCAGAGTTGAGTCCGGAAATAATTATTACCTTTTTCCTGAAAGCCAGCGGCGAACTTAGGGAACAGCTAGGCGGTGTGATTAAAAAGTTCCTGCAAAATAAAATAATTGTGGACCGTAAGGCTTTTAAAGATTTAGACGGCTTTGAACGGGGTATGGCTCGGGAAATTTGGGAAGATCTTATTCAAGCTAAGGCCGCGGGCAAAGTAAGCACCATGGAAGAGGAATTAAGCTATGTAAAGGAGAATTTACATAAGGGCAAATATAAGAACCAAGCCCAGGAAAACGAAGAAATTAACGGCCTTAGTGACGTATAAAGGCCCAAAGGAGAATTGAATGCTGGATTTGAGTATATCCCGGTTGTTACTATCTATCCCGGCTATTTTAATAGCCTTGACTTTACACGAGCTCTCCCATGGCTATGTGGCCTATAAACTAGGGGATACAACCGCTAAGAGCCAGGGGCGTTTGAGCTTGAACCCTTTAAAACACCTGGACCCCATTGGCGCTTTATTTTTGCTCATCGTGGGTTTCGGCTGGGCTAAGCCTGTTCCCGTTAATCCTTACGCCTTTAAAAATAAGGAAAAGGGGATGGCGCTGGTGGCTATAGCCGGCCCTGCCTCCAATTTATTAATGGCGTTAATGGGCGGTATAGGCTTGCTTTTAATTAACAACGCCTATATGTCAGCGGCTGTGGCTGGCTCCGGTAGCGGCACGGTCTTATATTATTTGGCCTTTTTCTGTATGTATTTTATTCAAATAAACATTGTGCTTATGGTCTTTAACCTTATACCCTTACCCCCCTTGGACGGCTCCCGAGTTTTGGCGGCCTTTTTATCCGCTGAACTGCGCTACCGCTACTATCAAATCGAGCAATTCGGCATGATTATCATGATGGCAATGTGCTTGCCTATCTTCGGCGGTTCCTCTATTATTAGCCTTGTTATCAGCAAGCCTGTTACAGCCATATCTTCCTGGATATATAGCTTGGCGGGAATCGTATAATATCGCATAATTAGGGAAAATTTTGGTATCATATTGAGAAATAAGGAGATAAATAATGGCAAAAGAAGTTATTTTAAGTGGTATGCGCCCCACAGGTAAATTACACTTGGGGCATCTGAGCGTTTTAGAAAACTGGGCTAAGCTCCAGCAAGATAATGAAAACTATTACATGGTGGCGGATTGGCATACCTTAACTACCGGTTTTGCTGATACTGCCGGCATTAGGGAAAATATAAAGAATATGGCCTTGGATTTCCTCGCCGCCGGCATAGACCCGGCCAAAAGCGCTATTTTTGTGCAGAGCCAAGTTAAGGAGCATGCGGAATTGAATCTGCTGCTCTCCATGATTACTCCCTTAGGCTGGCTGGAAAGGGTACCAACCTATAAAGACCAAATTATTCAATTTGGCAAGGAAGGTAAAGATATTTCCACCCATGGCTTTTTAGGCTATCCTTTACTTATGGCGGCGGATATTATGGTGTACCGCTCCACCGCTGTGCCGGTAGGGGAGGACCAAGTGCCCCACTTGGAATTTACCAGGGAATTAGTGCGGCGGTTCAACCACCTTTTCGCTTGTCAGGTATTCCCTGAGCCAAGGGCCTTATTGGCGAAAATAAAGCTTTTACCGGGCACTGATAATCGCAAGATGAGTAAAAGCTATGGTAATGATATACCCTTAGACGCTGATGAAAGCCTTATTTTGCAGAGGGTCAGCCAAATGGTTACGGACCCGGCCCGCATTAAAAAGGACGATTTAGGCCACCCCGAAGTTTGTACGGTTTATACTTACCATACTTTTTATAATAAAGAGGAGGCCGCTGATATTGAAAGCCGCTGCAAAGCCGGGACCATTGGTTGTGTTGCCTGTAAAAAGCGGTTGGCCCAAAAACTCAATGAATTTTTGGCTCCCATTCGCCAGCGGCGCAACGATTTAGCGGCCCACCCCGATGACCTGGCTGACATTTTAGCTTCAGGCTGCCAAAAGGCCACGGTTAAGGCCCAATCCACCCTGGAGCAAGTGAGAGAGGCTATGAAAATATAATGCCCTATGCCATTAAATTAGATATTTTTGAGGGCCCGTTTGATTTGCTCTGCCATCTTTTAGAGGAAAATCAGGTGGATATTTATGATATTCCCATCGGGGAGATAGCCAACCAATATATTGAATATCTCGACGCTATGACGGCTTTAGATTTAGAAGTAGCCAGTGAGTTTCTGGTCCTAGCCGCCACCCTGATTGCCATAAAAACTAAAATGCTGTTACCTGTGAAGCGCCGGGATAACTCCGACGAGTTTCCTGAGGGTTACTATGAGGAGGGCGAGGACCCCCGCGATGATTTAGTGCGCCAAATCCTGGAGTATAAAAAGTATAAGGAGTTAGGTGAAGCTTTTAGCCAAATGGCGGTTAGTCAAAGTAAAAGGGTCAGCCGCCCCAATGATGAAGGGCTGTACGCTGCTTTTTTGCCCCAGAGTCCGGTCTTAAAGAATATATCTCTGGACAAGCTCAGCCTGGCAATGGAAAATGTCATAGCAAAAATGAAAAGCCAGGAGCTTATCCATACGGTAGCGAAGGAAAATGTTACTATTGAGGATCAAATGCGTCTGATTGAAGCTCGTTTAGCCGCTTCCCCCCAGGGCTATGCCTTTACAGGTTTATACGAGGGTGAAACGGCAAAGCTCAAGGTTATTATCATCTTTTTGGCGCTCTTAGAGATGATACGCCGCCAGAAAGTCAGGGTATTGCAGCGGGATAATCATGGCGAAATTTTATTATTCCCCTATGACAAAACCCTTGACTGAGTTAGGGGTGCATTAGGTAAGGGCCTGTAAATTCCTGGTTGTTTATCCTGCCGGGGAATTTGCAGGTTTATAAAACGGTTAACCCCCAGGGGTCAGGGAGTATCTAAGTTTATTTAGCGTTTAAGTTTGTCTAATAACGGAACATAGTGAATCTGGGCGCTAGGCCCAGGAGGTGTGAAAGATTGGAACCCTTATTTCCAGAGGATATTAAAAAAGCTATAGAAGCCCTGTTGTTTGTGGCGGCGGAACCCCTAACTATTAGCCAGTTAGGGGAATATACCGATACAGCCCAGGAAACAGTGGCGGAAATTCTCCAGTCCTTGCAGGGAGAATATAGGGAGCGGGGTTTTTCCTTAACCGAGGTGGCCGGCGGCTGGCAGTTTATGACTAATCCGGAATTTCATTGCTATATTGAGCGGCTTTACCGTCCGAAAATGCACCGTCTTTCCAAAGCTGCCTTGGAAACCTTGGCGATTATTGCCTATTGCCAGCCGGTAACCAGGGGCGAAATCGAGGAAATACGGGGCGTAAATGCCGACGGTATCGTTTCCGGCCTGTTGGAAAAGGGGCTTTTAGATGAAGTAGGCCGCAAGGACACCCCGGGTAAACCGGTGTTATACGGCACAAACAGCAAATTTTTGGAATTTTTAGGTATCAATTCTTTAAGCGAGTTGCCGGCGGTAGATATGAAGTCCCCCGCTGAACCTTCCCTCTTTGGGGAAAAACCGGAGGAAGAAGGGGATAGCGAAATTTTGCCGGCAACCCCCATAACCCCTAACGCAGAAAACCGCGAGGTGTAAATATGGTATGGTGGCCCTTTATTGTCTTGGCAATTTTACTCTTTCTCCTCTTTTATCCTCTTACTCTCCGGGCTGAGGTTTTTTATGATAAAGACCAGTGGTGGGGAATGGTCACGTTACATCCGCTTTTGGGGTTAAAAAAACCGGCTATAAGACTCTGGGATAGCGAGCGGCCGCCTAAGGAGAAAAAAGACCGAGCCAAAAAGCCCAAAAAAGCCAAAAAAGCCGGTGAGTCCAATACTGCGAAGAAGGACCAAGAAAAGCTGCCGCCCCAGGATATAATTTTGGCCTTTGTGGATCTTATCAAAGAGGCCAAAGAGAGAGTAAAATGGCTGCGGGTAAACTTAATTTTGCGTTACGCCTTGCCGGACCCCGCTGCTATGGGTTATTTAACCGGCGCCATTTACAGCGTGGTACCTATAGTCATGGGCGATCAGCGCAAAAGCCGCTGGCGTTTGAGAATATACCCTGATTGGCAATACTTTGCTACCATGGTTTACTGTAAAGCTAAAATAACGATTTGTATTTTTGATATTTTTTATGCCTTTGGTGGCATACTAATAAAAGCTCTAAAACTGTTATTACCAATAATAAGGAGGAAATAGCATGGCACATCCGATAGAAATGTTAATGAGCAGCGTCCTGGAAAATCTTAAAAAAATGGTGGACGCCAATACGGTAATCGGCGAGCCGATAAACTTGCCCAACGGCGTGTCCATTATACCTGTAACCAAGCTAAACTGCGGCTTTGGCTGTGGTGGCGGGGAATATGGTCAAAAGGCTGGGGTGGAAAAAGTACCCTTTGGCGGCGGCACCGGCGGCGGCATATCCTTGCAGCCCTTGGGCTTTATTTCCGTAAGTGAAATGGAGGTAAAATATACCCCGGTAGATACCGACGGCACTGCTTCGGGCATTGCTGATCTTGTCGTGGAAACCATATCTAAAGTAGCGGAAAAATTCGAGGGCCGGAAAAAGCAAAAGGCCGCCGCGGAAGTAGACGCTGAGGACGTAATAGAAGCGGTTATCGAGGAAGAAGAAGAAAAATAACGGTATAACCTAGATAACCTAAATAAGCGGAATAAGAGAAATAAGTGGAATAAACAAAAATAACCGCTGGGTTCAAGTGCCCAGTGGTTATAGCAGATAGAGAAAGGCCGCGGACGCGCTTTGTTAAACGCGTCCGCGGCCTTTTTCCGGGCTAATTATTATCCTCCGCTAAGTTCTAGTTGCTTATTAGGTAATCCCGGAGAAATTCTATGGCCTCTTTATAACCAGCAAAACCTTGGCCATAGATAGATTTAACAGCGGCTTGACTGATATAGGAAATATGGCGGAATTCCTCTCGCTGGTAAATATCGGATAAGTGAACTTCCACGGTGGGGATATTTACGGCTTTCACCGCGTCTAAAATGGCAATGCTGGTATGAGTATAGGCCGCCGGGTTAATAATAATACCCTGGGCCTGACCAAGGGCGGCTTGAATATAATCCACCAAGTCCCCCTCGTGGTTAGATTGGTAGAACTCCGTTTCAATATTATACTTCCCGCATATTGCGTCTATATAATTTATAAGTTGGTCGTAGGTTTCGGCACCGTAGATATTCGGCTCCCGTTTACCTAACAAATTGATGTTAGGTCCATGTATTATATAGAACTTCATCATAAACTCCTTAAAATATCCTCTACCTTGCCGGCGTTGCCCCATTTTAGAATATTAGCGGGGAACAAAACTCCGTTTTGCCGTAAGGCCTTGTAGTGATTTTTAGCCGCGTCCTTAGTTACTGAGAGTATGAGGCTTTTTTCTCTGGCTATATCCTCCCAGTCGCCGCCGGTCACCACCGGCCGTTTTAATTCCTGGCCCAGGGCTAAAGCCGCGGATTCGTTGCCCACCACCACTATATTACAGAGTCGCTGGCGTATTTTACGGCAAGCCCTTTCCCCCATTTCCGGGGTTATTTTTTTGTTTAAAAAGAGCATAGCAGCCTGGCGCGCTTGTTCCGTCAACATGGGTAAACCACCGGCACAGGGTATTCCCAGGGCCTCCGCTTGCAGCAATAACTCTGTACGCAGGGGGTTATAGATTACGTCCAGTACGCCTTCTAAATTCGGGAACTCCGAGAGGTCCACTAAGGACTGGCCGTTATGAGGATACATTCCCACAGGCGTGGTATTGACCAGTATCTCACCGTCCAGGTAGGCTTTTTTAGCGCCATAATTCACCGCCGTATGGCGGGATAGTTGGACAATATCCCTGGCGCCGCTATCGGCAATAGCTACTTTGGCCATTTTCCCCGTACCGCCGTCGCCCATAATCACAACCTTTTTACCCCGAAAGTCCAGGTTAGCCACGGCTGCCAAATGTAGGAAACCTAAATAATCGGTGTTGTCCCCATAGAGGCTATTGTCCGCCTGTAAAATTAGGGTGTTTATACTACCGATTTTTTTAGCCCTGGCTGATAGTTGGTCGCAAAAGGGCAGAACCTTTTCTTTATAGGGAATCGTAATGTTAAGTCCCTGGTATTTTTTGGCGAGAATGAAGTTTTTTACCTGATTTTCCGGTACTTCCAACAGTTGATAATCACTGTTGCCGTAAATTTCATGTATCTCTGGGGATATACTGTGGCCCAGCTTTTCCCCTAACAAACCGTATTTCATGTTACTAACCCTATATTATTTCCGAGTAACTGCCTAAATAGGAGAATTGAGGCAGTTCAGCTTCTAGTTGCGCCAGTAATTTTAAGACGTCGTCAGAGTAACAGGAAGCTTCAATATCAAAATAAAACATGAATTCAAAGTCCTTTTCCGGTATGGGGCGGCTCTCCAATTTAGTTAAATTTAACCCCAAAGCGGAAAAGCGGGTGATAACTCTATACAAAGAGCCGGAAACGTGGGGTATAGAGAGCATTAAGCTGATTTTATTGGCGCCGGGATAAATTTCTAAATCCTTGGCAATGCAAATAAAACGGGTATAATTACTGCCGCAATCCTGAATGTTTTCCGCCAGGACTTTTAGGCCGTATAAATCGCCGCAATAAAGGGAAGAAATGGCGGCAATGTCATTGCGGGGATTCTCCGCTACCAGCTTGGCGGCGGTCGCGGTGTTTTCGCATAAGGTAATCTTGACCCCCGGCAAATTTTTCAGCAAATTGCCGCATTGGGAAATAGCCTGCTCATGGGAAATAATTTCCCTGATATCTTTGATTTCCACGCCTTTTTTAGTTAATAAGGCGTGGTCCACTTTGAGCCGCAGGCTTTTGACTATGTGAAACTTATACTTTTTCATCAAATCGTAAACTTCATTTACCGAACCGGCGGTGCTGTTTTCAATGGGTAAGATACCGTATTGGCAAAGCCCCTTGTCCACGCCTTGAAATACCCCCTCAAATTCCTGGAAATACATGATATTGGCAATGGAGAATATCTTATCGCAGGCAATTTGGGAGTAGGCCCCCTCAGCCCCTTGGCAAGCCACCGTGGCCTTAGTGGGAAAAATTTTAGGCGTGTTGGCTATAGCGTCTATAATATCCTGTTCCAGACTGGAGGCGGGGTTGGAGAATTTATTCTGGTAAGCTCTGCTCAGGTCAAAAATCATATTGAACAGGGTTTTGCTGTAGCCGATGAATTCATCATCCACTTGATTGGCCACTCTGTTGAGAATATCCCTTTCCCTGGTTCTGTTGACTGTGGGAATGTTATTTTCCCCCTTATACTTGCCAACCTCCTCGGATAAATTCATGCGCTGTTGGAACAGCTCCACTATTTGGTCGTCTATGATGTCAATTTTACGTCTTGCTTCCTTAATTTCCATGTCAAATCCTTTCCGCTAAATCCTTTCCACTAAAAAATCCAGTATGGTCAAAGCCATAATGGCCTCAAGTACAGCTACTGCCCGGGGCACAATACAGGGATCGTGCCGGCCCTCTATGGTCAGTTCGCTGTTGACGTTGTCCTGTAAATTTACAGATTCCTGGCACTGGGCAATGGAGGGGGTAGGCTTTATGGCAATGCGCATCAGCAAGGGCATACCGGTGCTAATGCCCCCCAGTATACCGCCGTGATGGTTGGTTTTCGTTTTAACCTCGCCAGCCTGAATCACAAAGGCGTCGTTATTTTGGGAACCTGTTTTTTGGGCGACCTCAAAGCCGGCGCCAAATTCTACCCCTTTTACCGCGGGAATGCCAAAGGCCGCTTTAGCCAAGTTGTTCTCTAAACCGTCAAACATCGGTTCCCCCAAACCTGCCGGCAAACCAATAGCGCAACCCTCTATAATACCGCCTAGGGAATCGCCCCGGGCCTTAGTTAACATTATCTTGGCAATCATAGTGTCGCCAACCTGATAATTTTGCACGGGAAAATCCATTTTACCCGGCAATTCTAAATCCTCCCGGCTTACATTAATAGGGTCAAAGGGCTTATCCTGTATGCCGCCAATGGAGGCTATATGGGCGCCAATATAGATGTTGCGCCGGGCTAAAATATCCTTGGCAATGGCGCCGGCCACGCAGATTGGCGCTGTCAGGCGGCCGGAAAAATGACCGCCCCCGCGGTAATCCTCATAGCCCTGGTATTTTATATGGCCGCTAAAGTCGCCATGACCGGGGCGGGGGATATCCTTAGTTTTTTCGTAATCCTGGGAGCGCTGGTCGCCATTGGTAATGATAGCGCAGAGGGGAACGCCGCAGGTTTTACCGTTAAAAACGCCGGAAACAATCTGGGGCTGGTCCGCCTCCTTTCTTGGGGTAGCCCATGGCATCTGCCCCGGCGCTCGCCGGGCCATAAAAGCTTTAATGTGCTCTTCATTTATGGTTTCACCCACGGGCAATCCCTCTATGACCACGCCAAGGGCAGGGGAATGGGATTGACCGAATATTGTGCACTTGACGCGCTTACCGAAGGTAGAGGACATTGACTAAACCTCCTAGCTGTTGAAAATCGCGGAAAAAGTGGGGATAGCTCTTTTCCACCGCCTCCGCCCCGGCAATAATAACGGGGTTGGGGGACAAAAGCGAGGACACCGCCGCAGACATCACGATGCGGTGGTCGTTAAAGCCCGTTACTTTACCGCCGTTTAATTTTGGCGTACCCTTGATTATCAGTCCATCGTCAGTCTCCTGGATATCTCCCCCCAATAACGCCAGGGTTTGGGCCATGGCAAAGAGACGGTCACATTCCTTTATGCGGAGTCTGGCGGCATTTTTTATAACAGTGGCTCCCTGGGCCGCTGTGGCGGCTACCGCTAGGGGCGGCACCAGGTCCGGTATTTCTCCGGCGTCTATTTCTAAAGCCTTTAACGGGGACTGGGCCACTGTTACGGCCCCGTCCGCTACGGTAATTTGGGCTCCCATGGCTTCTAAAATAGGCAGTATTTTTTTATCCCCTTGCAGCGAATGGGGGTTTAAACCGGTTACGCTGATTTCCCCTCTCAGAGCGGCGGCTACAAACCAAAAAGCGGCGTTAGACCAATCGCCTTCCACTGTTATTGTTCCCGGACTAGTGTACTGCTGGCGGCCTTTTATGAAGTAACCGTTGGCTTGTTCCTCTATTTTCACGCCAAAGAGCTTTAAGGTAGCTAAAGTCATATTTATATAGCCCTGGGATTCCCTGGGGGAAGTAATTATTATTTGGCTATCCTCTTCTAAGAGGGGTAGGGCAAAGAGTAGACCGGAAATAAATTGTGAGCTTATATTGCCGGGTAGAGAGTATGTGCCGCCCTGGGGTTTACCGCTTATTTTCAGGGGCAACTCCGTGCCTTTAATGGTCGCGCCGTGGTTTTTCAACTCGTTGAGGAGCGGTTCCATAGGACGCTTAGGCAGCTTGCCTTTACCGGTAAAAACATATTCCCGACCGTTGAGAGCCGCTGCTACAGGTAAAAGAAAACGCAGGGTGGAACCGCTTTCACTGCAATTAAGTATGGCTTTTGGCGCGGCTTTAGTTAAGGGTGTAATCAATAACTTGTCTGAGTCGAGCCATTGGATTCCAGCGCCCAAGGCGTCTATTACGTTTAAAGTTGCCTCAATGTCCTTGGAGGAGGCGTTAATATTTATAGTGGTGGGTTTATCGCTGAGGGCGGCGGCTATTATTATTCTATGCCCCTGGGATTTTGAGGCTATAGCCGCTACTTTGCCCGCTAAATGACTGTGGTGAACTTCTATATTCATATCAGCCTCCGTTAATTGTTAAAAAATTGTTTAGTTCATCTATAGCGACGGGGTAGAGAAAACACTGCCCGATTTTTTGCGGTAAAATAAAGTTAATAGTGTCGCCCTGGCGTTTTTTGTCCAGCTTTATAGTTGACAATAACTTTGCCATGGCATAAGGCGAGGCGGTTGGTAGGTCGTTGGTCCGGAGGGCCTGGGCAATTAAGCCTGCGGTGCCAGTGGGACAAAGCCCCCTTGCTTCGGCAACCTGGCTAATAAGGGCCATGCCTATGGCAACGGCGTGTCCGTGGGTAATGGCAAAGGCGCTTTCCTGTTCAATGGCGTGGCCGATGGTGTGTCCCAAATTTAAAAGCTGGCGGCTACCGGTATCAAATTCATCAGCTATTACCAAGTCCCGTTTTATGGCTAAGCAGGTCATAATAATCTCCGCCATATTTTGCCAGATTTCCCCTTGGGCCAAAATGTTGAACAGGCCTTCATCTCGGAGTACCCCATATTTTATCGCTTCAGCGGTACCGTCGCTAAACCTTTCCGGCGGCAGGGTTTTCATGGTTTCATAATCGCAATAAACCAGGGAGGGTTGATAAAAGGCCCCGGCCAGGTTTTTCCCGGCTTGCAGGTTTATCGCGGTCTTACCCCCTACTGAAGAATCTATGGCCGCTAAAAAGGTGGTAGGAATTTGTATATAGGCAATGCCCCGCAAATATGTGGCGGCGGCAAAACCGGTAACATCTCCCACCACGCCGCCGCCGAGGGCTATAATTACGTCGCTGCGGGTAAATTGATGCGCCGCTAAAAATTCCCATATAGCTGTGAGGGTAGCGCTATTTTTCGACTCCTCCCCGTGGGGAAAGGCCCAGGCGTTAACGGTAAAGCCCTGTTCAATTAAGGAATCCCGCACGGTTTTGCCATACAAGCTGTGGACAATGTCATCGGATATTACCGCTACCTTGGCACGGGGAAATTTTTCCTTAACCACAGCGCCTATTTGCTTCAGTATCTTGCCGCCAATTATTACATCGTAAGGGCGGGAGGTCTCTATTGTTAGCACAGCCATTTTAATCCACTAATTCCTTTCGTTCCCTGCCCGCCTTGAGTAAATCCTTGAGCCGTACTGGGTCCTGGTCCGCCAGAGCAGCGGCGTATTCGCCTAAATGCTTCATAATAGTATTTATTTCCTCTAAAAGGAAATCCTTATTCTCCAGAAATAGCTCTGTCCACATGGTTTCCTCTAATTTTGCCACCCTGGTCAAATCCTTATAGCTGCCGGCGGAAAAGCCTTTATGCACTGCAGCGCCGGGGCTTTTCACATAGGCGTTAGAGACCACATGGGCCAGTTGGGAGGTGTAAGCTATATTTTTGTCATGCTTTTCCGGGCTGGTTATTTCTATATGTCCAAAGCCCTGCCCCAGAAAAAAATCGCTTATTTTTGTCAGCTCAGCTTCTGTCTGCTGGGGTTCGGGGGTTAAAATCATGGAAGCGTTGTTATATAATTCGGCAAGGGAGTTTTCATATCCTGCTACCTCCAGGCCTGCCATGGGGTGGCCGCCGATAAAAGTAAAGCCGTTCTGGCGCGCCCAGGGCCAAACTTTTTGGCAAATATAGCGTTTTACGCCGCAGCAGTCAATTACTACTGTATGGGGGCCAAAATCCCCTTGGTGCGACTCTATATATTCAACCGTCGCCTGGGGATAAATTGCCAGGAGAACAATATCGCAGTCTTGTAGGTCTTTGGTTGTCAGCTTCCGGTCTACGGCGCCGTCGGCCAGAGCCGCTCTGAGGACGTCCTGGTTTAAGTCTGCCCTGTCTCTTATAC
>DXZC01000053.1 GCA_019415505.1 Peptococcaceae bacterium
GTAATATTAAAAGGTTAAAATACCAAGACAGTTGGTGAAAATAGCGGCCTTAAATCAGCGCCTTTTTAACAAGTCTTCATCTTCCTTAATAGTAAGTCTGAATATTGTATATTCACTATTTAAAAAAAGTATATATTGTGACAAAGATACACTCTCTTTGGCCCAAACGGCAATTAGCCAGGATTCATAAATGGATTAGTCCCGCCAAAATAGCGGCAAAAATAAGAGGCTGGGACACGGAAATTACCCATAACCCCTTTACCCTATAAGGTGGAAACATATCTGCTGCCCTTTTTATGGTTTCGCCTGCTCATAATTAGGAACGGCTATTTCCGGACCGTCCGGGAGCTATATTTTTCCCACGCCAGGTTAGCTATGCCCACGGCATTATCCGTTGCCAGGGATGGGGTGGCGAAGTGTAAATCAACGCCCCGCAGCTTTTGGCTAACATAGGTCTTTATATATTGATTAGACATTACGCCGCCAGCTAATAACACCGACTGGGCGCCGCTGACCCCTATAGCGTAATTCAGGGCCTTCCGCAGAGTACGGCCCACAGTTTCCTCCACCGCCCGGGCGGCCATTGCCGGCTCCAACCCCTTTGCTATCAGGCGTTGTAAGGCTGTTTCCGGCCCGGAAAAAGAAAACACGCCGTTTTTAGTGAGATGAGTGGGAATTACAGGCGCTGCTCCCGCCGCCCCTTGGGCCAACTGCTCTAAGTCCTTGCCAGCAGGAAACCCTAAACCAAGGGCAACCCCAATGCGGTCTACAAATTGTCCGGCGTGCAAATCCTCGGTATGGGAAAGCAAGGTCATTTCATAGCAGCCCGGCTCTATTTTCTTAACCCCACAAATCTCCGAAGTGCCGCCGGAAAAGTGGCAGAGCAAAAACGGTTGCCCAAGGGAGGGCTGAAAGCCGGTGGCGTAGATTGCCGCTGACATATGCCCTTCCTGATGACTAAACTTCAATAAGGGAATATTTAAGGCCGCAGATAAGGAACGGGCCGTATTTTCCCCAGCCAAAAATACCGGCATATAAGAATGGGCCACAGGTCTTGGTTTTTGGCTCACTCCGATAGCGGTTAAATTAGACAGCTCAAACTCCGCCGCTAAGTTTTCTATAAGTACAGGCAAATTCTTTATATGCTGAAAAAGAGCCTCGGACTGGGATAACCCCCGCTTTCCCAGGGGAACGTCCAAAACTCTTCTTTTATCGGCCAAAAGGCGACCATCTCCAGAAAGGAGCGCCGCCGATGTTGTATAGCAACTGGTATCAAAAGCTAAAATCATTGTTTACTCTGTCTTACTCCCAGGCTCGTCCGTCATTTCATGTTTTACATTATCTAAAATACCATTGACAAAACCGTAGGCGTCGTTTTCGCCGTAAATTTTTGCCAATTCTACCGCTTCATTGAGGGCAACCTCCATAGGTACGTCCCGCATATACCAGGTCTCGTATAAGGCTAAACGAATGATATTGCGTTCCACCGGGTTAATCCGTTTAATATCCCAGCCTTGGGCATGGCGGACAATAAAATCGTTAATACGCTGGTGTTCCCGTGCCACGCCGGCAACTACCTCTTCAATGTAAGGGCAGTCCTTAGGGCTAATTATGCCATCTGCCAGGGCTTCAGCCATAGTGTTTTTAGCAGTTTCTAAATCGTTCTTACCTAAATCCATTTGAAAGAGCATACGGAAGGCCGTTTCTCTCGCTTCATGTCTGCTCACGATTCTTCTCCCTTGTCCAATGGAATAGTGGCCTCATGGCTGTCGCTCTTGATTGGCCCTTCTTTTTTAGCCGGATTACCATCCCTGTAAGCGGCGGCGTTTTTCTCACCGGACGCCTTTACAACCAGAACCTCCACGCTGTCAACAGGCAAAGCTGTACTGCCTTCAATGAGGGAACGGATATCCGCCTGTAATTGCCCGGTAACATCGTTAATTTTATCATCAAAGGAAACGCTGATGCGCACCCGTAAACACAGGCCCTTACTTTTACTTTTAATTTTCGTATTTACTGCTACCACGCCAGGCACAGCCAAGGCCGTGCTGCGGGCCATATTCTCAATGGTGCTGAGGGTAACGTAAACGGCGTTATTTTTTTCCGTACCCGGTACCTTAACGGCTTTAGGAGCTCTAATACAAAGGTTAGCCAGAACTACAACTAGGCCCACGCCGAAAATAACCGCCCCAGCCAACATGGTTATGGCCCCTGCCGCACCGCCGCGCCACATCTGAGCCACACTCTCCAACACATAAGTTAGGCCAATACCGTCAGTAAAAACAACCACGCCGCTTACCACCAACAGACAGCCAAAAATAAAACTGAAAAATCTATTAAATACGGACATTTCTCAACTTACCGCCTTAATCCTGTTCTTCTACTACATCCTCTTCAGACTTAGGTTCTTCAGGTTGCGGAAATACTATACCTTGAACATAAAGATTAACTTCCGTAACGGTAAGGCCGGTCATTGTTTCCACGGCATTTTTTACCGCCTGCTGCGCTTCCTTACAAATATCAGGAATTTTATAACCATAACCCACCATAACGCTGAGGCTAATAGCTACGTTAGATTCGGCGATATCCACTTTAATGCCCTTGCTGAGGTTTTTAACCCCCAATTTTTCCACTAATTCCCCGGCTATAGAACCGGTCATACCGGCTATGCCTTCTACTTCACCGGCGGCCTTGGCGGCAATAACGGAAACTACTTCATCGGCAATCTTTACAGTAGTAACGGTTTCCTTTGGTTCACTATTTTCACAATTTTCATTTTCTAAGATTTCTTCATTTATTTCAGTCATTATAATTCCTCCGTTTCATTATCTAATTGCATTACCTGGTTTACCTGATAATCGCCACTAAAAGTAACGCATAAGCTAATTTAATTATTATATTATATCAGGAAACGCCGGAAATAACAACGTATTTACCAATAAATTTAAGGAATTATTCAATTCTTTTAAGGCTTGGGACTGGGATTCGACAATTTAGTAGGCAGCAAGCCAAATTTCGACTTAGGATACAGTAAAAATGGAGAGGCTGCCGGCGTCCATACCGCAATAGACGGCGACGAATTCCCTGAGAGCCGCCTCATCCGTTTCCGAAAGAGAGTTAGCCTTAATAATCAGCAACGACAAAGGCTCCTCATAGCTGAAAACTACATCCTGATAATTTCGGGCTTTTAATATTGTTTCCAGCTTATCCTCTAGGCCGTTGTGATAATACAGATTTTCCAGATCAGCCTTAGCCTCCTGCTTTTCCTCGGACGTGAGGCTATCGTCAGCGAGTATTTCCCGGTAGAGCTCCTCCCTTTCACTGCGCTGCTTTTGCCGTTCTGTACGGTAAAGGGCAAAGAAGTCCTCTTGGGCCCCGATATCCTCTACCCCGGCTGCTACCCCGGCCTCACCTGTAGCGGCGGGGGCCTCGGCGTCAGCTGGGGCTTGTTCCGCAACCGCTCCGGACTCCACAGCCTCACTTTCCTTAGCTTCCTTTTTGCCATCGGGACTATCAGGCCAAAGCAAGAAGGCTATAATTAAGGCGACCAACAATAACACGCATTTAAAGACCACTGATTTATCCTTTAAAGAGAATACCGGCATTTTACACCTCCATAGTATAAATAGCGACCCGATTGGCGCCCACATCTAAGCAAGCTGTTACAGCATTTTGAATTTGTTCCCGCACTGACGCGTCACTAGCGCCCTCCGCCACTACCAGCACACCCAGGACTTTGCCGGGAGTATCTGTAATCAGCACACCCTGGCTGTCGCCGTTTAATAACACCATCTCTTTACGGGTTGTGGTTTCCGTGGCAACGTCCCCGTCGCTGCCGGAGGTACTTTCAGAAACCTCTTCATTATAAGCGTATTCCTTTTTACCGCTACTGTCGTACTCAATAGCTACTGATACATCACCTACTCCCTTAATTTTACTTAATACTGCCTCCAACTGGGCCTCGGTATTGCCGGAGTTACCCTCCTGTGTGGCTACAGCCGCCTCTTTCTCCTCCCCCGGTTCCTTGCTACCCCAAAACTCCGTGGCAATAAGAAGCAGCATAGCTAAACCAGCTAAGAGCAGTAAGTAAGTTAATTTTTTCTTGTCCCCTGACGCTACTTTGAATTTGTCCGACAATGTCATGTAAACACCACCTCTGTTTTTCTTTGCTTAACGCCGTAATCTTCGGCTAACAATTCTTTTATATCGGCGCTTATATTCCGTTCCCGGCCGGGATTAACTCCTGCGGCTCGCACCTCTACAGATGCTATTTCCTCAGGGGTCAGCTCCACCTTTACCTCAAAATCAAAATCTTCATATTTAGCAGTAAGCTTTGTTGCTATTTCCTGGTTTAAAGAATCCGCTGCCGCTTCAAGGACAGAGCCGTCTAAAGCAGACTCAGCTATCTGGGTATCGCTTATCGACAGTTCCCGGAAATCCAGGTCAGCAAAATCAGTTTCCGTAAACAGGTCAATCACCGGATTAAGCAAGATAGCTAAAAAATAAAGGCCAAACACCAGTTTTATGCCGTAATGATTTCTAGCATTCGGCAAAAACATATCAATAAAAGCAGCCAACACCGCTACAACGGCAATATCGGCAATTACAGAACGAAGAACCCCCATAGCATAACCCGCCCCCTAGCATCCGTTACCTGAACATCATGGTCAAATTACCTAAACCGACTAATATAAAGACAAAAAAGAAAAAGATAATTCCCGTTGCCGCCACCAAAGCAAATACCACCGTGAGGGAGGAGGCAAAATCCCGCAGCATGGCGCTGAATTCTCCAGCGCCCAAGGGTTCCAAGAGGGCCCCCACAGCACGAAATAAGAGGGAGGTAAGCAATATTTTGATGGCCGGCACAATAATAACCACCAAAATCGCTATAACCCCAAAAATACCAATGGTATTTTTCATGAGGAGAGACGCTCCCAACAGGGAATCCAAAGCATCGGAGATATGGCGGCCCACCAAGGGAATAAAATTTCCCGCCGCCAGCTTGGCTGTTTTTAGAGCCAATCCGTCCATAGCGCCGGCTCCCAACCCCACCAAGGACAATATAGCCGTAAAAATAGTCATAACAAAGGTCAAGGCAATTAATATTACGTCGCGTATGAGCTTTTGCAGCTCTTTAAAGGAATACTTGGGGGCCAAGTGCCCCACAATGACCAGGGCAGCTAAAATAAGGACCAGGGGCAGGAAGAACCTGTCCATCAGACCAAGGAATATTGTGATAAAGAATAATAAAGTGGGCTGGGCTACAGTTAGGGAAGTAACGCTACCCCCGGTAGCCAAAAAGCCTAACAACAACGGTAAAAGACCGTAAAGAAAATCAGCCGCCAGGTCTATGGTTTCAGTGGCCATAGTGAGCACCTCGCCAAAGCATTTGGCGGCAACAAGGCTGAAGGACAATAATATAATCCAGTGGCCAGCCCCGGCTATACCGTCCTTGTCCCGTTTTAAGGAGTCAAATACTGCCGCGAAAATGCCCAGAATCAACAGCTCACCCAGAATCGTGGCAAAGAGGCGCATATCGGCGGTAAGGGCTTGCCAAAGGGATTCCGGCAAACTGGACAAATCATAACCGCTGGTTTTAAAATCATCGTATAGATCTTGTAAGGAAAGGCCGCCGTAACCCTCTGCCATAGCTCTATCCAGTTGGCTGACTAAATCCGCAAAATCACCTTCGCTGGGGTCGGCTTCGGCGGCAGCGGCTGATACAGGCAACGCCAAAACCAGCATAAAGGCTAAAAAAAGAGCTTTTATTTTCATAGCACCCCTCATTTCAAAAGCCCTAATACGGTAGTGACCACCGCTTCTAATAAGGGCAGAGCCATAACCATAATAATTATTTTTACCGCCAGTTCCAGCTTTTTAGCGATAGACTTTTCCCCGGCGTCCTCACAGATGTCTTGGGCAAACTCTCCCAAATAAGCCACAGCCACTATTTTTAATAGCAAGGGGATATAATCGACCTTTAAATCAGTAGCCCGGCTTATGGCGCTAATTTCACCAAAAATAGACGCAAGGGAAGGCAAGAGCTTTAGTAATATCACCACTGCGGTAACTAGGGAAACCACCACCGCTAATATGGGTATTTGACTATTTTTTAAAAAGAGGCTGAAGAAGGCCCCCACCATAGCAATGGCTATAATCCAAAAAAGTAAGCTCATTTTTATTCCACCTTACATACGCTTTACCGTTATAATCTAAAAAAGATAAAAGACCGACTGAACCTCCCTAAACAGATCGCCGATTAAAGGAATAACCTTTACCAAAGCCACGGTAATACCTAAAATAAGACATAAATAAGCGTACTCATCCCGCCCCGCTTGCTTTAACAGCAAATGAATTACTGTTACGGCAAAACCTAGGGCGGCTAAAAATAGTATTAATTTTAATTCAGCCATTTTCTCACCTCAAATTAACAATTTCCCGCCTCAAATTAACAGTAAACCGCAGATTATACCCAGCATCCAACCGCCCATACCATAAATGCGCTGCCATTTTTTTTCCGTTGCCGCGGCATCCGCCGCCGCCGCGTTCAAGGCGGCGGCCGCGGCTTGCAGCTTATGGCTTTGCCGTTCAATATCGGTTATGCCCAAATCGCACCCTAAAGCCGCCAGTATCTCCCAATCCCCAGTTGTCAGGCAAAGGGCCGGGGCCTCAGCCTCCAACACGGCGGCAAAGGCCTGGGCACCGCTGCTATAATCGTCTGTAGCTAAGGCTTGACCAATTTTTGTAAACACATCGGCAACCTTGCCTTTAAGCTTTTTACCCACATTGGTAAAGCTCAGCCAGAGGGGATTTTGGGCAAAGAGCATCTCCGTTTCTAAGAGCTCCACCCCCAGAGCAAAGGCCTCAAGCTCCCGCCGGCGCCTAGTTAAGGATAAGCTGAGCATTATACCTACGGCACCGCAGGAGGCCACTAATAATAAGAACGCGAACAGCTTCATAGCTTTAGCTTCACCCCGTTTCCATCGTATATTGCCTTAACGCGTCCAGGCCCGCCGGAGTTATCCAACTGCACTAAACGGCTGAATACACCCATATTTAAAAGTTCCGCTAAAAGGGGGCGGCGGCAAATATCCTCATAGTCCCGGCCATGAGCGGAAAGAAGTAGGGAAATACCACTGTTAACCGCTTCCGTAATAGCTGCTTTTTCCTGGGGATCCCCTATTTCATCTGTCACCACAATGCGGGGGCCTAAGGAACGAATGGCCATCATCATACCCTCAGCCTTGGGAGCGCCGTCTAATACATCGGTAGCTGGGCCCACATCTAGTTGTGGTTGTCCCAGAAAAGAACCGGCGATTTCCGAGCGTTGGTCAATTAAGGCCACATTTTGCACCTCCCCCTTGACGCCTTGGCTTAACAGTCTGGTTAAATCACGCAGTAGGGTAGTTTTACCGCCGCAGGGCGGCGAGAATATCAAGGTGTTTCTCAGGGCGCCCTGGTCCCACAGTAAAGGCAATACCCCCAGGCCGCAGCCTTTCACCTCGCGGGCGATACGAAAATCCAGGGAAAAAATATCCCGTATGCCCTTAACTTGTCCGTTCTCCAATACCACCCGGCCAGAGATACCTACCCGGTGACCGCCGGGAATTGTCACATAACCGCGGCGGAATTCTTCCGCCAGGGCGTAAACAGAGCCTTTGGTCATACGGTAAACCACAGTGTCCAGTTCCTCTCTGGTCAAGGTTATATTTTGGCCCCGGCTATCCTTTAAAGGTCTTGTCCTACCCTGGGAAACCCAGAAAACCGGTTGCCCCAGACGTAAACGTATCTCCTCAGGGGACTTATCAGCAACGCTGAACAGCGCTGCGGCCGCTGTCGCCACTGAGGGGGGCAAATAATTAATAACGCTGGTAGGGCCTGGTTTTTCAGTCGGATAATTCATCTTCTCTCACCTTCTTTTTTAAGGTTATGCCTCGCCATAGTAGCTTAGAACAAAAAAAAACATTGACCAAATGAAGAAAAAGTATTATCCTTAGATGTATATTAGGCTAACTATGTATAATTGACAAAAAGGAGGTGTTATTTTGCTTGCCGTCAAAACAACGGATCTGACCAAAAAGTATGGTAAGTATTATGGTATTGACAACGTCAACCTCGCAGTGGAAAAGGGGGAGACCTTTGGCATAGTCGGACCGCTAGGCGCGGGTAAAACCACACTATTAAGACTCCTGATGAATCTCATCTTTCCCTCAGCGGGTTCAGCTAATATTTTCGGCAATGACGTCGTAACCGACGCCACTCTCATTAAAGAAACCTTGGGTTATGTTCCTGAGGTAGTTACCTGCTACCCCCAAATGAAAGCCGGCAAATACATTAAAATGTCCATGAAGCTACACGGTGTTAAGAACAATGAGGCTATGTACCGCCTGATGGAGGCTTTCGCAATTCCCAAAAACGAAACCTTTGACGTCATGGATAATTGCGATATTAAAGCCACCGGCATTGTGGCAGCATTAGCCATTGAACCAAAGATATTACTGTTAGACGATGTAACCGCCGACTTAACCAGGGATATGCAAGAGACCCTTTTCCAGCTTTTAGCGGCAGAAAAGGCCAAGGGTACCACTATTATTATGACTGGCGACTCCCTAGACGACTTAGGGGGAATTTGCGACCGGGTCGCCACCATTGAGGATGGCTCCATAGTGTGCATCAAGGACGCTAAAGGCGCTGTAATGACAGATATTGCAGCAGAGCAGGAAAATTTCGCTGATGAATATGAGGAGTACAGCGAAGAAGACGAAGCAATAGACGAGCTGGCTGATACTATCTTAATAGAGGACCTTCCGGAAACCGGGTCGGAGAGCGAACCGACAGAGGAACAGACTGAACCGGAGGTAGAGGTAAGGGCGCCGGAGGGACAACCGGAATTGGCTGAACCTGTGGAAGAAACCATTCCCCTGGTAACGCCAGTAGCTGACATACCTGTTGACATACCTTCAGAGGCGGAACCAGCCTATGCTGAAACGTCAATCGAGGATTTCCTGGCGGAACCCGATGAATCTCCCGCCCCGACTATAGTCCCAGAGGGCCCAGAAGAACCAGAGGAAGAGGATACTGTAAATCCCAAAGTCTTAAAAATTAAGGCTAAAAATATACCCATAGAGGATTTTGAAAATATGGGTATGGCAATAGTAGCCCAAGAAAAGAATAAAATTAAGCTGGCTTATGCCGGTAATCTGGACGATTTAGCCAGTAAACTCCAAGCCCTGGGACTTACAAACTACACCACCAGCAATAAAAATATAGCCAAAGCTCTCGGCATTAAATTACCGGAAAACGCAGCAACAGCTGAAAGCGCTCAAGAGGCGGTAGCAACCGAGGCGCCGACTGAAGCGGCTGTTGATGATAGCTCTGCACTTAGCGGGGAAACCCAGGAAGCCGTCGGGGAAGTCCCAGAAACCCCTGCCGTAGACGAGGAAGTTACAGAGGAACAACAGGGAGGTGAGGAAAAATGAGCGTGTTCAGAATAGCTATGCGCCGTAATTTAGGCAGCCTGATAGTTTGGACTATTGTAATGGGTGGCCTTTTAGCCGCGGCGATGTTTATTTTTCCCACTATTGGCGCTGAATCAATCATTGCCAATGTGGAAGGGCACCTTAATTCCGCTCCCCAACTCATGGTAGAAATACTGGGCTTAGGCTCCATTAAAATATTATCTACCTTAGTAGGCTATTTTGCCTTTGCTTTTCAATTTACCGTTATTTTATCCATGCTGTTTGCCGGTATCTTAGGGGCTAGAGCTTTGACAACGGAAGAAGGTTGCGGCGCTACGGAATTTCTTTACGCCCAACCTCTGACCAGAAGTTATGTAGCACGGAGAAAACTGGCTGCCGCCATATTGACTTATTTCCTCTATTCCCTATTTATTGCCGTTATAGCCATGATCATGGCGTATATATTCCGCACTGATTCCCTGAAAGAAATTTTTATAGACATGGCCCCGGCTTTAGGCGGTCTATTCTTTGGCGGACTTATTTATATCTGTCTGGGCTTTTTCTTTTCCTCCTTTTTGCGGAGCAACGGCGAATCGATACCCATAATTGTAGCAATTGTACTAATTACTTATATCATCGGCCTGATGGGACGAATCGTAAGCAGAGTGAGCTTTTTGGTCTTCGCCTCCCCCATTTTTTACGCTGATCCCATTATTCTAGTACAATCCGGTATAAATTGGTTGCAATGGGGCATTGGTTTAGCGCTTATAATTATTACTGCAGTTTTAGGTATGAGTATCTATAAGAAAAAAGACTTTCTCATCTAATCTATCAGCTTAATAAGCGCCAGATTATTTGCAGTTAACTTGATAGCAAACGTAAAATATCATAAGCGGACACAGGCGCTTCCGGGATAATATCCCGGAAGCGCCTTTTTAAAATCTTAAATAAGTTAGAAAAACAACCACCCTTAATAGGGTCTTGGTGGGTCTAATATTCAGATGTTGGGCAGATATTTACCAATCAGAAAGAGCCATAAAGAGTAGGAATAATATTACTATTCTAAACTTGCGACCTTGCCCTGCCATACCTTTTACTTCCCGCTTAATTAATTACATAAAAATCCCCTGCTCTTAGGAACAGGGGATTTTGAGTACAAAATATGTAGTTGGGAGTAATGCTGATTTACTCTTCCGACTCCATGGCAGCTAGCTTTTTCGCCCGGCGACCGGTAACAATTACAGAGGTCACTATGCTGATAGTCATAACAGCCACGATTATGCCAATGGAAACCGGGATAGATATATGAATATCAAAGGCCAAAATACCTAATTTTACACCGGTAAAGGCCAGGATAACACCTACGCCGTATTTAACAAAAATGAACCGCTCTTGTAAATGAAGCAAAACAAAATATAACTGCCGCAATCCCAAGATAGCAAATATATTGGAGGTATAGGCAATAAAGACATTAGTAGTTACTGAAAATACCGCGGGAATAGAATCTATGGCAAAGAGGATATCGGAAAACTCGATGACCAAAAGGACGGCTAAAAGCGGGGTTACATAAAGGACTTTGTTTTCTTTCACAAAAAACTTTTCCCCCACAAAATCCGGGGTAACCTTAACAAAGCGACCAAGCAGCTTTACAATTATGCTGTCCTTAGGATTCCGCTCCTTTTCTTTGCCCACGCACATTTTAACGCCGTGAAACAGCAAAATTACACCGAAGATATAGAGGACAAATTCAAAATGTTCAATAACCTTAACACCTAAGGCTATAAATAATAACCGCAGTATTATGGCGCCGGCTATACCATAGGTTAAAACACGGTGCTCCGCATGTTCCGAAATACCAAAGGCCGTAAAGATAGTAATAAACACAAAAAGGTTGTCCATGCTTAAACTAAATTCTATAAGATAGGCCCCTAAAAATTCCAGAGCTGGTTGCCGACCCATAAAAATTAAAATACCCAGGTTAAAGAGGAGAGCCGCTCCCATAAATATTAGAACCCGGCTAAAGGGCTTCCAGAAAAATTCCTTATCTCTCATAATTTACCTCCAACATTACTGTTTCATAGAGCTGCCACCAAAAAAATAGCCCTAAAGAAAAGACCCTAATGTCTATTTTCTGCAACTGGCAAAAAACAAACATTAAGGTCTCGCTATCCACAACGGAGAATGGAACCAGATATTCGCATACCGGCTGTTGGCTCCAAAACTTTAAAGCTACTCCCCTCAACGCATGAGAAGCACTACTATGAACTTGCTTAATTAGAATAACACAAAGCAGTGGAAATTGCAACTAAAAATTATCTCTTTTCAAGGCTTTTCTTTTATGCTATGATATATGGTATAAGATTATGCTTAGTAGGGGGTAAATAGCCCCAATTATATAGCTAAAGAAGGGGGAGGTTTAGTTTTGGCCGGTGTACACTGTGAAATATGCGGCGGCAACTTGGTAGCCGCTTCAAGAAGCACCATGTTCATTTGTGAGCATTGCGGGATACGTTATCCCAAAAATAAAGTTAGGCGTATGTTTTTTAAAGATGCTGGAGTAGACTCCAATGCCCCGGTATCGGAAGAAGAAATGCAGCATCTCCATGCTATGGTAAAAAAATATTTTCGGGAAGAAAACTTTGTGGACGCGGAAAATGTCACCAACCGTATTTTAGCGGCGGATAACGATGATGAAATCGGCAACCGCTACTTTGATATTCTCTGCAAGATGAAAATAGATTTTAAAATAGAACGCCGCAATTTAATAAAATATGTGGGTAAAGAGACTAACGTGCGTGTTCCCAAACTGGCTAAGGCCATTGGCAACTGCGCTTTCCAAGATAACAAAGAAATAGAGTATGTGGTGATTCCCGAGGGGGTAGTATCCTTGGGGCACGATGCTTTTAACGGTTGCGTTAAATTAAAAAGTATTGAGCTACCCGCTAGTCTCTCCTTTATTGGCTACCGCACCTTTGCCCAGTGCGAAAGCCTGGAAGAGGTAACATTACCTGGGTCCGTAAAAAACATCGGGGACTTTGCCTTTTGTAGCTGCACCTCCTTGCGAAAAATAAATATCCCGCCTAAAGTTACAACCATAGGTAGGAATACCTTCGCCCACTGCACCGCACTCACAGATTTTAAATTAGGCGATGGCATCACCGCCATAGGCTGCGGCGCTTTTAAAGGCTGCGCTGAACTTACGGATATCGGCGACTTAACTAAGGTGCCGTTCATTGGAGAAAATGCCTTTAAAGGCTGTGCCAAGTTGGTAAAACCCCGCATTGAGCAAGAGCGGTTTATGAGCAATGGTTGGGAAAAATACGCTAGAGAGAATAAATTAGACTAATAGTTAAATTAATATCAGAAAATATACCCCTCTGTAGGACAATTTTGTTGTCAGGCAGAGGGGTCTTTTATTGCCCTGTAAGAGCAGGTGGCATAAATCTTAACTTGCAGGAGAGAGAGAAAGGCATTTAAGCTACTCTTTTTCTATTATGAATCCACGGTAAATTTACATAGTTATTACCAATCTAATGTCGTAAAAAGCCTGGCTTTTAAAAGCCAGGCCAAGTTAGGGAAAATTAGTTGTTCGTAAAATAGGGAGCCACCCTTCAAGGACCCCTATTCCCTTACACCTATTGTACTCACGGGGCTGGATATTAAGTCAAGAGCCCTAGCCGATAAGCCGGCACGAAGAAAAATACTGCGGGCTCCTTATGGAGACTCAGTTTTCCTGGGAACTCCGGGGCGGACGGGGTCCAAAGTATTGATAAAGACAAGTTTTTAACATACCATTATAGAGTTTGCGCCTTTTATCAGCCTTACGCCCAAAGCAATACTCAAAATCCTCATGGGCAGTTATAATACTGTAGGACCAGGTATCCAGCTTTTTAAAGGCTTTGCCCATATCCCGGTATAAGCGCTCCACCGTATCCCCCTCCTCCATGCGTACCCCATAAGGAGGATTAGTCACAATAAAACCATATTTATGCTTGGTGGCTAAATCTCTGACGTCCCTCTGTTGGAAATGAATGTATTTATCTACCCCGGCGGCCTTGGCGTTTTCCCTGGCAGCCCGCAGGGCCTTATCATCTATATCATAGCCTAAAATACGAAAATCAGTGCGCTCTATTGAGTCCCGTGCTTCTTCCCTGGCCTCGCGCCACACAGTAGAATCAATAATACCCCAATTTTCAGCGGCGAACTCTTGGTTTAAGCCCGGTGCGATATTAGCGCCCTTGAGAGCAGCCTCAATCAGGATTGTACCGGAGCCGCACATGGGGTCTATTAGCTCCCTTCCCGGCCGCCAGGGTGTTAATGATACCAAAGCGCAAGCCAAGGTTTCCTTGATTGGGGCGATGTTTTTATTATTGCGATAACCCCTTTTGTGCATTGCCCGACCAGTAGCATCCAGGTAAAGATTAACTACGTCTCGGATAATGAAAACATGTATTTCATAGCGGCAACCGCTTTCTTCAAACCACTGAGTGTTATACTTTTGGCGCAGACTTTCCACAATGGCCTTCTTGGTAATAGACTGAATATCCGAAGGACTGAAAAGGGCGGAACGCAAAGACGTGGCCTTGGCTACAGGAAAGGCGTCCTTGAGGCCAATAATGTCAGACCAGGGAATTTTCTTAACACCACAAAACAATTCCTCAAAGGTTGTGGCGGGAAATTCCCCCACTTTCAAAAAAATACGCTCTGCTGTGCGCAACCAAAGGTTAGCCCTAGCTAAATCTAGTTCATCCCCACGGAAATCAACCCGACCATCCCGCACCGTAACAATATTCAACCCTAGGTTTTCTATTTCCCGGCGCAAAACCGCCTCCAAGCCAAAGTTACAGGTAGCTGTCATTAATAAATCCATAATACTATACTTTCTCCTCTTTTACCGACCGCTTATTATACCACACTTTGCCGGGTTCTACAATATTTACACAGTTTATATAAAAGGTAGCAACGAGGTAGGCAGTTAAACATACAACTAGAAAGATATTCTTAAAAGGCATACAATTAAATAGAATAAAAGTATTAGAC
>DXZC01000054.1:0-5533 GCA_019415505.1 Peptococcaceae bacterium
ATCAGCAACCCCCGGCTTTTGCTAACCAAATAAGCCCTAATAATAACCCGGGAGGTAATGCTATGGCTAATGATACAACTGCTCAAAATATGGATAGATCCCATGTTAGTGCGGAAAAACCGGAGCATATGACTCATCTGCGCGGTGCTGAACTGGTACCTAAAACCCATCCTATGATCGCTTTCCGCGGTCAGCTGGATATCTTTGAGGGTGTTCTCCTCAAAGGGATTGTCAGCGTGGAAAGTGACGGCTTCAAAGGCTTAGCTCATGATTTAACAGAGCTGCTGGAGTACTCCCGCAAAATTATGCGCGCTGAGGTGCGCCAGGAACCTTTGGAACCCGTCAATATCTGCGGCTGGGATGCGGCGGAAATAAGAGATCGCTCTCATTACCCCAATAAATATTATGAGGCGAACCATTTTACGCCCCAGCCTGAGCATGGTAAAATAATGGCAGACCTTAATTATATGCGGGCCGTAGCCAGACAAATGGAACTGGCGGCAGCTCATGCCTTTTATCGGGAAGACGGCAGTACGGACAGAGATGATATTCTACAAGCCGTCAACCGCTTTAGCAGTGTAATCTATGTGTTTATGCTGCAACTGTTGGCAGGCGTTTATAAATATGGATGTTAACGGTGATAATGTGAAAGAATTAAAAGAGGCAAATGCCCTAATTAAGGCTTATGAAGATACTTTTACCAAGCCTAAAAAGGCAGCCAAAGGAAAAAAACTTTATACCGGAGTAGACTTGGGCACAGCTTATATCGTATTAGCTGTTGTCGATGAGGACGGTACTCCCATAGCTGGAGCTATGGAATTTGCCGAGGTAGTTAAAGACGGTTTAGTTGTTGACTACAACGGCGCTATGCAAATTGTTAAAAAACTAAAACATAAAATTGAAGAGTCCATTGACGCTGAGCTGGAAGTAGCCGGTATTGCCTATCCTCCCGGAACCAATGTCAGCGATTGCCGGGCCATCCGGTATGTAGCTGAGGCCTGTGGCTTTCAGGTAGAATATACCATGGATGAGCCTACAGCAGCCAACAATGTTCTTAATATTAAGGACGGGGCTGTGGTGGATATTGGCGGCGGTACCACTGGTATCGCGGTGCTTAAAGACGGCAAGGTTATTTCCGTGGCTGATGAGCCGTCGGGAGGCACTCATCTCAGTCTGGTAATAGCAGGCGCTAAGGACATAGAATTTTTAGAAGCTGAAGAATTAAAAAAAGATAAGGCCGAACATAAGGAACTAATGCCCCTGGTGCGCCCAGTATTTGAAAAAATGGGCAGTATAGTAGGTAGCTGCATTAAAGGCCATAAGGTTGATACCATTTATTTGGTAGGTGGCACCTGCTGTTTTGAAGGGGTAGAAAAAGTTCTGGCCAAACAGCTGAAAACTACGGTTGTAAAACCGGATAACCCCATGTTGGTAACTCCTCTGGGTATTGCCTTGGGCAGTACGAAACAGGAAAAGGAAGCAAACGGTTCCCGTGATGAGGATTACGATTATTAAGAAAGGACTGAGGCCATGAAAATCGGCAGGGTAATCGATAATATCTGGGCTACCAGAAAAGAAGAGACTTTGCGTAGTACCAAACTCATGATTGTGCAGGTTTTGGATACTCCGGCGGACTTGGAAAATCCCGCTAACAATGGCGGTAAGGTGCTTATTGCCGCTGACATAATCGGCGCCGGTATCGGTGAACTGGTGATTGTTGTGGGCGGCAGTTCTGCCCGGCGGGCTGGCGGATACGATAGTAACGTTCCCGTGGACGCCTTAATAGTTGGTATCATTGATGAAAATGAGTGGGGTAAAAATAAGGAGTAAGCTATGACCCAAGATTTAATCAAAAAAATTAGAGATGCTGGGGTCGTAGGTGCAGGCGGCGCGGGTTTTCCCAGCCATGTTAAGCTTTCCGCTCAGGCTGAGGTGGTAGTCACCAATGGGGCGGAATGCGAACCTCTCTTACGGGTGGATCAACAGCTCATGGTGGTCCGCGCTGAAGAAATGGTGCATGGTTTGGAGCTGGCAGTTGCCGTAACCGGCGCTAAAGAAGGTATTATAGCCATCAAAGGTAAGCATAAAGAGGCTATTGCCACCTTACAGAAGGCCATTGCCGGCAAGAATAACTTAAGAATATTTATTCTTGATGATTTTTATCCCGCTGGTGATGAACCGGTTACGCTCTATGAATCTACCGGTCGCTTAGTACCTCAAGGCGGCATTCCTATTGCGGTAGGAGCTGTAGTTACTAACACCGAGACCCTGATAAATATTTCCAATGCTGAACAAGGTATTCCCGTGACCGATACATATATAACTCTCTGCGGCGCGGTACCTAAGCCGGTAACAGTAAAGGTTCCTGTTGGCATCACGGTGCGGGAAGCTTTCGCCTTAGCCGGTGTGCAGGACTTTGCTAATTACGGTATTATTGATGGCGGACCTATGATGGGCGGTTTATTGGAGGATGTGGACACCCCGGTAGCTAAAACCTCTAAGGGCTATATCCTGTTACCTAAGGAACATAATTTAATCGCCAAACGCAGTTTGCCGATGTCGGTAATCAACCGTCAGGCCCAGGCCGCTTGTATTCAATGCAGTTTCTGCACAGACCTCTGTCCCCGCTATTTGCTGGGGCACCATATTGAGCCTCACCTCATTATGCGGGCGCTGAAATATGGCGAGGCAGCCCAGGACACCTTGAGAATGGCCTTTGCCTGTTCGGAATGTGGTATGTGCGAACAATTCTCTTGTCCGGCTAATATTTCCCCCCGGACCGTGAACGCTCATCTTAAAAAAATCCTGGCGGAACAGGGTATTAAGCCCCTGGATCCCCCGCAAGACCAGAAAGTTAACGTAAACCAAACCAATAGAAAGGTTCCCTCGAAGCGGGTAATTAACCGCATAGGCTTAGTAGCTTATGATAAAGCGGCTCCCCTGGAGGAACTGAAAGAAAACTATCAAAGAGTGACAATCCCCCTGAAACAGCATGTCGGTGCTCCTACCAAACCCATTGTCAGCGTAGGGCAGAGCGTAAAGTGTGGCGACATCGTTGGTGAGGTGCTGGAAAACGCTTTAGGCGCTCCGGTGCATGCCAGTATTGACGGTATAGTGGAAGCTATAACCGATAACGGGATAATAATTAGTCAAGGGGGTGTAAGCTAATGATTAGAGCTATAGGCTTGGTTGAATTTGTAAGTATCGCCAAAGGGATAGAGGCGGCCGACGCCATGCTAAAAGCCGCCAATATTGAGCTTTTAGATGCAAAGCCAGTTTGTCCCGGTAAATATATTGTTTTAATTTGCGGCGATGTAAGCGCCGTGGAAAACTCCGTTAGAGCCGGTAAAAATATTGGTGAGGGCAGCGTGGTTGACGATTTTGTTATCCCCAACGTACACCCTGCTGTTATAAAGGCCATATCCTTTGCCACTAATGTTGAAGAATTACAGGCTCTAGGCGTGATAGAATCCTTCGCTATTGCTTCTCTTATTGTTTCTGCTGATGCCGCGGTAAAAACCGGGGAAGTTGATTTAATAGAAGTGAGAGTAGGCATGGGTATTGGCGGTAAATCCTTCGTTACCCTTACCGGTGACGTCGGCGCTGTAAAATCAGCCATTAACGCCGGTAGCGAAGCTTGTCGGGAAAAGGGTATGCTAGTGGAAACAGTGGTTATTCCTTCGCCCCACAAAGAATTAAAGAGTTCAATTTTATAACATTTAAATTTAATATTACATTTTTCAGATTTCGAGGAGGTGAAAAGATTTGACGAAGAGACTTATTTCTGTACTTGATATTAAAACCTTGGTTGAACAAGGTCAGAAAGAACTTTGCCTGGATGACGACGCTCTCATAACTCCCGCCGCTAGAGACGCTGCTGTGGAATACGGCGTTAAAATTAATAAAGGCGGTATAGCTCCTTGCACCGCAACTGTAGCAGCTCCAATGCAACCCGCTTCTGCGGCTCCCCAGCCTGTAGCGGCCCCGGTTCAACCTGTTGCTCAGCCTTACCAGGCGTCTTCTGGCGCTTCTCCCGTAGTGGCGGCTGGTCCTATAGTGAACCGCTCTCAAGCTGTTTCTCCCGCTACTAAGTGTCCTCCGGTTCCCGGCTATCGTGAAGAAAATACCTTAATTACTTCGCCTTGGCCAGAATTGAAACCCATTCCCTGTTCGGTTGCGACCCAACCGACCCCTTCGGCTCAAACTGTTCCTTGGCCTACAGCTAATCCTGTAGCATTCCAAGCTATTGCTGGTGGTAATGGCCCTGTGGCCCCGGCTCCGCAGCCAACGGCTGCAACCGCCGCTCCTGTAGCTTCCAATGCTGCCCCAGGAGTTGATAGCAATTTGGTGGCCCAAATTGTCCAGCAGGTAATGAATCAGATGAACGGCGGCCAGGCTACTCCGGCCTGCCCCCAAGCTGATTTAGTTCGGGCCATAGACCCGGATACCGGCTTTATGCTGATTAAAGGCAACAGCGTAAAGATGGATGTGTTTAACGATGGGGAAAAGGACCGTCCCGGTGTTTTCATTAAGGAACTCACCAATCCCCAGGAAAGTCCCAATATGACCTCAGGCTTTATGGGCTTGGATCATGCGGATTTAACCTGGACCCTGACATATGACGAAATGGATTATGTCATCGACGGTACCCTGGAATTTATCGTTAACGGTAAAAAATACACCGGACTTCCCGGCGATGTATTCTACATACCCGCCAATACAACAGTAACATTTACAACACCCGATAGCACAAAGTTCTTCTTTGTAACTTATCCCGCCAACTGGGCTGAGCTCTGTGGCGCAAAATAAGCAACATAATATTAATAATTTAAAATAATTTCATTTGACAAACAGGAGGAAATTTAAATGACTAATATCGCATTAGGAATGATTGAAACCAAAGGTTTGGTTGGCTCCATTGAAGCAGCTGATGCCATGGTAAAAGCCGCGAACGTAACCTTAATTGGTAAAGTACATGTTGGTGGCGCCTATGTAACCGTTATGGTACGTGGCGATGTTGGCGCTGTTAAAGCCGCTACTGACGCTGGTGCTGCCGCTGCCCAAAGAGTCGGCGAACTCATCTCCGTACACGTAATTCCCAGACCTCATTCGGAAGTAGAATACATCTTGCCTAAACTCGGTGCTGAATAAAAATCGATTAATAGGTAAGGGGTTGAGATTATGAATGGACAAAATATAGCCTTAGGCATGATTGAAACCAAAGGCTTGGTTGGCTCAATTGAAGCCGCCGATGCCATGGTAAAAGCCGCGAATGTAACCTTAATTGGTAAGGTGCAGATCGGCGGTGCCTATGTGACTGTTATGGTGCGCGGCGATGTTGGCGCTGTTAAGGCTGCCACTGACGCTGGCGCCGCGGCGGCTCAAAGAGTCGGCGACCTTATCTCTGTTCACGTAATTCCCAGACCCCATTCGGAAGTAGAATTTATTCTGCCTTCCCTGACTTTTGATGACGATGATAATACCCCTTCTCCGCCGGATAACGGCGGGGGAGGGGGTGCTCCCCAAACCCCCC
>DXZC01000054.1:5543-14462 GCA_019415505.1 Peptococcaceae bacterium
TATAAGAGACAGGAGGAAGCTCCAGTTCCTGTGGAACCTGAAGAGGCTCCGGAACCAGGAGATGTTACCGAGGCCGAAGCCCCAGAGGTAGCAGCTGAGGAAGTATCCGTCAAATCCGAGTTAGAAGGAATGGCGGTCAAAGAATTGAGGAAAATGGCTCGCCAAACCGAAGGTATCGGTATAGTGGGCCGAGAAATTTCCGCGGCCAATAAGAATCTACTTATACAGGAGATTACTAAGGCCAGATTGAATAACGCGAAATAAAGTTGACTAAAAAATGAGGCGTAATTTAGCATAAATATGCTAAGTTTTATTTAGTATACTTAATTCCCTTTATTCTCGGAAATAAATTACGAAAGGGGGACGATCTTTTGACTCTCGATTACGATTTAAGAATAATCCAGGAAACCCGAGACTTGGCTCGCAAAGCCAAGGAAGCCCAAGCTATTTTGGCTACCTTTTCTCAGGAAAAGCTCAATGAAATAATCAAATCCATGTCTGATGCTGTAGTCGCTAATGCCGAATGGTTAGCCAGAATGGCCTGCGATGAAACAAAATATGGTATTTATGAACATAAGATTATCAAAAACACTTTTGCTGGTAAAGAGGTTTATGAATACATCAAAGACATGAAAACAGCAGGCTTTATTAATGAAGATCCTGTTAACAAGGTATATGAATATGCTGTGCCGGTTGGCGTTATTATGGGTATTATCCCCACTACTAACCCCACCTCCACCCTTATTCACAATGCCATGTGCGCTGTGAAAAGCGGTAATGCTATTGTGTTCTCACCCCATCCTAGCGCTGTGAAGTGTTCCGTAGCAGCGGCCCAAGTTTTAATGGACGCCGCGGCTAAAGCTGGAGCGCCAGACGGCATTATTTCTTGCCTCACCAAGGTTAGCATGGAAGGGGCTGACGCCCTCATGCACAATGACAATATTGACGTTATTGTTGCTACCGGCGGCCCTGGTTTGGTTAAAGCCGCTTATAGTGCTGGTAAGCCGGCATTAGGGGTTGGCGCTGGTAATGTTCCCGCCTTTATTGAACGCACTGCCGATGTGAAAAAGGCTGTTAACGATATTGTCGTCAGCAAGACCTTTGATAATGGTATGATTTGCGCGTCTGAGCAATCTATTATTGCCGATTTACCCGTTAAAGACCAGGTTTTGGCTGAATTGAAGTCTCAGGGTTGCTACATTATGAACGACGCTGAAGCGGAAAAAGTAGCAAAACTTATTATGACCCCTGATAATGGTATGGACGCCGGTTACGTTGGCAAAACCGCCTGCTACATTGCGGAACATGCCGGTATCACCGTGCCTGCTGGCACTAAACTCCTCATCGCTCCCATGGATGGGTACGGTAAGGAATATCCCTTGTCCCATGAAAAGCTCACCACTGTTTTGGGCTTCTATTGCGTGAAGGATTGGCATGACGCTTGCGAACTCTGCTATGGCTTGCTGAATATTGGCGGTATTGGTCACTCCTTGGTTATTCATAGCCAGGACGATACTATTATTCGCCGTTTTGCGGAAAAACCTGTGTCCCGTATTTTAGTAAATACCCCTGCTTCCTTAGGCGGTATTGGCTATACCACCGGTATTGCTCCCTCTTTAACCTTGGGTTGCGGTACTTGTGGCGGCAGCAGTTTGGACCAGAACCTTACTCCCATGCATCTTATCAATGTTAAGAGGCTCACTTATGGTCTGCGGCAACCTAATTTAGGCCAGGCAGCTTGCACAGCGCAGGCAACTCCTGCCGCTGCTCCCCAGGGTGGCGCTACTGCCGACGTTATAACTGACGTGGTAAAACAGGTTTTAGCTCAATTACAGTCCCGGTAAGGGGTGATCAGATGAACGAACAAGAATTAGTTACTTTGATTACTAAATTAGTCCAAGAGAAAATGAGCCAGGATATGCCCTGCACGGAAGATAATTTGGTGCCGGTCGGTATTTCCAATCATCATATTCATCTGAGCCAAGAGGACTTTGAAACCCTATTTGGCAAAGGCTCTACTATGACCCACTTTAAGGATTTGTCCCAGCCAGGACAATTCGCCTGTAAAGAGGTTATGACAGTAGTTGGTCCCGCTGGCGCCATTGAACGGGTACGCCTTTTAGGGCCGGCCAGAAAAAAAAGCCAGGTAGAAGTCTCAGTAGCGGATTGTTTTAAACTGGGAATCCAGGCTCCCTTACGGGATTCCGGTGATTTAACCGGTTCCGCCGGGGTTACTTTAGTAGGTCCTAAGGGCAGTGTTTCCTTGGACGAAGGCTGTATTATTGCCATTAAGCATATTCATATGCACACCAGCGACGCGGCTAGACTGGGCCTCAAGGATAAGGATAAGGTTAATGTTAAAACCTGTACCCCTAGAGGTCTAATTTTCCTGGAAGTTCTTATTCGTGTCAGCGACAATTTCAAATTAGAAATGCATGTGGATATGGATGAAGCCAACGCCGCTTCCCTGAAAAACGGCGATATGGTGCAAATATTGGGAAAATGCTAATATATAAATTTATCTGTTAATAATATGGGGGCCTCATGGGGCCCCCAATAAAACGGTATAAGTTGTTTGGGGAAAACGGTGTAGCTTTGGCTATGCCGTTTTTTCTTTTCTGATAATTTAGCAATGCGGTGGTGAGTATTCTCACCAGGTCATGGGGCGTATCAAATCTCTGCTACCTGCGGCCCCTTGGCGGAGGTGTTCCTCCATTTTTTGTAGGTCGAAACGAGTAACAGTATGCCCTGTAGCAGTTGGGCCATCGGTAAAATATTGGCATTAAACCTTACGATTTCAAACTCCTATAGATATTGTTGATTACAACTAGTGTTAATTCGTCCAAAGCAAGATAATTATGCACCTTGCCGATAAACCTTTCTAGGTTTTATAATTGTTTTTGCTGAGGGATTTCTTTGTTTCACTGCAACATTTTTTCCTCAGTTTTTACTGTTCCTGCCGGTAATCGTTAAGAGCATTTGGAATCGGCTGTCAGTGAGTTTTTCAAAAAACAAGTATTTCGGGTAAAATGAAGATTTATTTCTTTGTCTTGAGGTGGACTGAATTGTGGCGGGGGAATTTTTTCTCTCCCTTCTTATTATGATGTGCAAGAAGTCTTTGCCAAAGTTTCAGGCGGGATTTTTAAATCCTTATGGAGACAAAATTACAAGAGCGCCCATTGTTTTAGACGCTCTTTGAAAATTACTGCCTATTATTTTCGCCCCAAATGCAGAGCAAATCCAACACTTCCATTAGGGACTTTCCCCGGTCAGTTAAGCTGTACTCAACTTTGGGCGGTATTTGTGGGTATTCTTTGCGAAATACCAGCTCATTTGATTCTAGCTCTTTAAGGTTTGCACTTAATGTTTTGTCAGAGATTGTTTTAATGTACCTGCGCATATCATTAAACCTTACGGTCTCAAATTCCATAAGGCAATAAAGGATAATCATTTTATACTTGCCGCTAATGAGAGATAGGGCATAAGAAAACCCTGTGTCTGCAAAATTAGCATTTTCGATAAAGTTTTTAATCATTATGTAATTTACACTTTCTCCAAAGATAGTACCTTACATAAATGTAGGTACTTGATTATTTTCTGCTTCCTGTTAGAATTATAGCATAGTGAGAAAACTTGTCAACGATTCTAAATGAGAATAGGAGAAATACCATGAGCAAGAAAATTATTATCCTAAACGGCAGTCCCAGACCAAATGGGAATACTGCCGCGCTTATTCAATCTTTTACCGATGGCGCAACTGCTACAGGGCATACTGTTACTCGTTTTGACCTGCAAAAAATGGACATTCGCCCCTGCCTTGGCTGTTGCGGCGGCGGCAAAGACGTCAACAGCCCTTGCGTACAAAAAGATGATATGCAGCAGATTTACCCCGTCTTCAAGGACGCAGACCTTGTTTGTTTGGCGTCGCCTTTGTACTACTGGACAATCAGCGGACAATTAAAGTGTGCGTTTGACCGTTTGTTTGCCGTTGCCGAGTGCGATGAAAACCTGGCCAATCCCAGCAAAGAGAGCGTCCTGCTTATGGCAGCCGAGGGCAATGGCTTTGAAGAAACTATTTACTGGTATGATCGCCTGATGACCCATCTTGGTTGGACCGATAAAGGCAAAGTGCTTTGTGGCGGCGTTTTCAATGTTGGCGATATTAAGGGCAATGCCAAGTTAGAGGAAGCCTATCATTTAGGGGAAAATCTCTAAAAACAGTACACCGCAGAATAAATATACTTTTATAGTTTCTATTACTCAAGCGCCTTCTCAGCTTCTTGTTGCTTAGATATTTTTTGTCATATCCCATGAGATGGGAACCCTCTATCCCACATGCACCCTTTAAAATAGCGTAGCACAAGGTCCAACTTATCCAAGCCAGTTTAAGCTTGGATTATGAGACGTTGTTTTCCCTTGGTTTTTCGCCTAACTTTTGTAGCTGGGCCGGTTAACGGTGGGAGTAGGGCAGAATACCCGCAAAGCTGAGTTTAGCGACCGATGACAAACGTAAAATAACCCCCAGCTATTAGAATAGTAGCTGGGGGTTTATCTAACAAAGAGGTCGTTTAATTTAACGGCCTGTAGTCAAGCTAATGGTATTAAATATATTTAAAATGTCGTCAATATCCAGTTTATCCTTGGCTTCCTGGTTTTTATCTAAGATTATTTTACCTTGGTTCATCATTATCATCCTGTTGCCATATTCTTTGGCATGGCGCAGGTTGTGGGTGACCATAATTGTGGTTAGCCCCTTTTCCCGGACAATTTTATTGGTTAACGCCATTACTGTTTCCGCTGTCTTAGGATCCAAAGCCGCCGTATGTTCATCCAAAATGAGAAAATCTAAATTCGTCATAGTGGACATTAGCAAGGCCATAGACTGACGCTGGCCGCCGGATAAGGAACCCACCTTAACGTCAAGCTTGTTTTCTAAGCCTAAATTAAGCTTGCTGAGGGTTTCCCGGTAAAAGTCCAGCCGCTTTTTTTCAATGCCAAAACGCAGGTTAAAGGCTTTACCCTTACAATCCGCCAGGGCAATGTTTTCTAAAATTGTTAACTGGCCGCAGGTACCCAGGGACGGATCCTGGTACACCCTGCCAATTCGGCGGCTGCGCTTGTAAGCGGGTATTTTTTTTATACTGACGTTATCCAGGAGAATATCGCCGCCTTCTATGGGAATAGCGCCGCAAATAATATTAAGCAAGGAAGTCTTGCCGCTGCCATTGGGGCCTATAACTGAGACAAATTCACCGGAATTAATGGTCAGGTAAAAATTCTTTAAGAGGATATGCTCATTGGCAGTGCCCGCATTATATATTTTTAAGATATTTTTTAATTCTAACATGGCTTAACCCTCTTTTTCCGCTCCATACTGATAATGAGTATGGCTAGGAATAAAATAGCGGTTATCAGCTTCATATCTACGGCTGGCAGCCCCAGGGCAATGGCTAGGGCTACGCAAGCCTTATAGGCTATGCTGCCAAATATTACTGCTGTGGTAGCCTTAACAAAGGTAAATTTCTTAAAAATACTGAGACCAATTATTACGGAGGCCAAGCCAATGACTATAGTGCCTGTGCCCATGGTTATTTCAAAAAACCGTTGATGCTGGCACATGATACTGCCAGCTAATGCCACTAAACCGTTGGCAATGGCTAAACCAATAATTTTAACGGTTCCCTTATTTTTTCCTAAGGCGGTTACTACATTGTGGTTATCGCCAACTGCTTGGAGTAAATAGCCGCTTCTGGTTTTAAGGTACAGATCCAATATAATTTTAGCTGCTAAAGCCATGATTATAATAATAATCAGGGCTTTATAAGGAGCCAAAACGCCGGTAAAAATATTATTAACCAAATTGTTATTAAATATGGTTTCCGACTGGAAAAGCGGTACGTTGGCGGAGCCGGCAATGCGGAGATTGACGGAATAGAGCCCCGTCATGGTAATAATGCCGGAGAGCAAATCACGCACCTTACCCTTAACGTGGATTAGCCCGGTAATAACACCAGCCAAAATTCCGGCGGCGGTGGCGGCTAACAGGGCCAGCCAGGGGGAGTAGCCGTTGACCAGCAACAACCCAGTGATAGCAGCTCCCAGAGGGTAGCTGCCATCAACTGTTAAATCGGGAAAATCCAATATTTTATAAGTTATATATACGCCTAGAGCAATGATGCCAAAAATAAGGCCTTGCTCTAAGATGCCAAGAATAATGCTGGCCATAAGTGAGATGCTCCGTTATTCTTCTTCTGTATTTTCCTGGATGTTTAAGGCCCTTTCAGCCAGGTCGGCGGGTAGGGTCAGGTTAAAGGCGTCTAAAACCTCGGGGTTATAATAGAGGTGACTTTCGCTAATGGTTTCATAGGGCATATCCGCCGCGGAAGCCTGGCCCTTGAGTATTTTTGCGGCCATTCTACCGGTTTGTTTGCCCAATTCAAGGTAATCAATACCTTCCGCCGCCACGCAGCCCTTCTTAACCTGTTCAACTTCGCTGCCAAAAACCGGCACCCCTAAGGCCTCAGCTTTATTGAGAATGGTACTCAAGGAGCCGACTACAGTGTTATCGGTGAGGTTACTTAGGCAATCGACTTCCAGCAATAGATTATCGGCTGCCAAGGGCACGTCGGAGGAGGTGGAGATGCCGCTTTCCACAATTTCAAAGCCGTATTCAGGCGCTAACTCCTTATATTCCGCCAAAGCGGAGAGGGAATTGGCTTCGGAGGTACAGTACATGATGCCAATAGTTTTGGCTTCCGGCAAGAAAGCCCGTATCATTTTTAATTGGGCCTCTACCGGTAATTTGTCGCTGGTGCCGGTAACGTTGCCCTCTGTGAGCATAGCTGCTTCCGGGTCGGTAACTGCGGTAAACACCGTGGGAATATCTGCGCTTTCAGCGGCATTAAAGGCGCTCTGGGCCATAGGCGTGGCTATGCCGCAGATTAGGTCCACCTTTTGAGCCACTAAGCTTGCGGCTATTTGGTTGGCCGTACCTGTATCAAACTGGGCGCTTTCGTAAATGACCTCCAGATTTTCACCTTTAACAATGCCTTCTTCTTCTAATCCTTCCATAAAGCCTTTGCGGCAGTTTGCCAAGGAATTATGGTCGCCGAATTGGGCGACGCCAATTTTATATTCCATGGCTTCTTCCTCAGAATTTTCCTTGTTACAGCCTGTTAAAGCCAATATCATGGTCAGGCACAGTACCATTGCCAGTATTTTCTTCATTTTAGTATCTCCTTTATTCAGCGGAATTATTTATTTGCGGCAAGGTGGCAAAACCTTGGGCCAAATCCTCATCGCTGGGAACAAAGTCGGTCATCTTCCCTTGGTTATAGGACATATAGGCCGACATATCGAAATAGCCAGTACCAGTAAGGCCAAAGACTATTTTTTTCTTTTCACCAGTTTCCTTACATTTGAGGGCTTCGTCCATGGCTACTTTAATGGCATGGCTGGATTCCGGCGCCGGTAAGGTCCCTTCACAGCGGGCAAAGGTGGTGGCAGCGGCAAAAACGTCACTTTGCATCACCGAGACAGCCTGCATATAACCGTCATGATAAAGCTTGGAAACAATTGGGCTCATTCCGTGATAACGGAGTCCGCCGGCATGGTTGGGGGAGGGGATAAAGCCGCTACCCAGGGTGTACATCTTGATAAGGGGCGTTGTTTTGCCGGTATCGCCAAAGTCCAAGGCGTATTTGCCTCTAGTTAAGGAGGGGCAGGAGGCTGGTTCTACGGCAATAAATTCAATGTTGTTTTTGCCTTCAATTTTATCCGCCATGTAGGGAGAAATCAAACCCCCTAAATTAGAGCCGCCGCCAGCGCAGCCAATAATAATATCCGGTTCCACATCATATTTTTCTAAGGCTGTTTTTAATTCTTCGCCAATAATGGATTGGTGTAAAATAACATGGTTTAAAACACTGCCCAGAACATAGCGGCAGTTTTCAGTTTTTAAGGCCACCTCCATGGCCTCGGAAATAGCGCAGCCCAGGGAACCGCCGGTATCGGGATTCTGGGCTAAAATATTTCTGCCTACCTCGGTAGTATCAGATGGGGAGGGGACAACCTTGCCACCGTAAGTCTCAATTACAGCTTTGCGGTAAGGTTTTTGTTGGGCGGAAACCTTGACCATATAAACGGTTAAGTCCAAGCCGTAAAAGGCGCAAGCCATGGCCAGGGCCGTGCCCCACTGTCCGGCGCCGGTCTCCGTGGTTAGAGAGGTGAGCCCCTGTTCCTTGGCATAATATACCTGGGCTGCTGCGGAGTTCAGCTTATGGGAACCGGAGGTATTATTCCCTTCAAATTTATAATATATTTCAGCCGGCGTATCTAAGATTTTTTCTAAATTGTAAGCTCTAGTTACCGGGGAGGGACGGTACATTTTATAAAAAGCCTGAATCTCCTCGGGAATATCAATGTAACGGTCATCATTGTTCAGTTCCTGGTCTATCAGAGCATCACAGAACACAGGCTTTAAATCCTGTGCAGTACAGGGCTGGCCGGTGGCTGGGTGAATAAAGGGTTCCGGTTTTTCCTTCATCGCCGCTCTCACATTAAACCACTGAGTAGGCATCTCGTTTTCTTCTAAATAAATTTTGTAGGGTACTTGGCTCATTTTTTCTCATCCTTTCTTTTTTGTGGTATAGAAGAATACGGAGATAAAGGCAGGTAATAAAAAAAGCCTTTGTCCTCTACGGGACAAAGACATTGCTCTGCGGTACCACCCAAATTGCCGATAAACGGCCGCTTTCTTTCATATACCATCATATATGCCGCTTTGATAACGGACGCGGTTCCCGTCAGCGCCTACTCCCTCAGTTTCGGGCTGCCCTCGAAAGTCCATTCGCCATTTTCACATATATCCCACTTGCAGCTACCGGGGACTCTCTGGATATGCTTAGGACTGTCTCTTAT
>DXZC01000055.1:0-8316 GCA_019415505.1 Peptococcaceae bacterium
GTGTCTACTTGTCCGGTGGGCTTTGGCCGCCGCAATAAAATTAGAGGCAACTATGAATTAATCAAGTGGGTTAAGGAGCAATGCGTGAACGTAAAGGCCGCGGCCAAAATGTCCCCTGAGGATCTACAGCACAAAATACTCATCGGCGAACTCCATAAAGCCCCGGCCGAAGAATACACCGCCTGCTATGATAAAATCATAGATCTTGCCCAAAAGGAGGAAAAGAGATGAAAACCAATATTCGCCTGACAGGTACAGGTGGTCAAGGCCTAATATTGGCAGGGATCATCTTAGCCGAAGCCGCTTTACTGGAAGGTAAAAATGCAATTCAAAGCCAAAGTTACGGGCCGGAAGCCAGGGGTGGCGCCTCTAAAGCCGAGGTTATAGTTGCCGACGAGGCTATACATTACCCTAAAGTCTTAGAATCCGATTACCTGCTGGCCATGAGTGAAAAAGCTTATGAAAAGTATCACAGTGGTATGAAGGATAGTTCCGTCCTGATTATTGACACCACCTTTGTGCCGGAATGTCCTAACGCTAAAGCCCGGCAAATAGTGGCAGTACCCATAACCAAGCTGGCTAAAGAGGCCACCGGACGGGAAATGACCGCCAACATCGCCGCTTTAGGTATTTTATCAGCCCTGGGCATTGTGGCGGAGGAACCGCTGAAAAAAGCTATTCTGCACCGTATACCCAAGGGCACGGAGGAATTAAACATGAAAGCCTTTGAAGTGGGAAAAAATTCTGTGTCAAACTAAGGTTTAGAGCCTAAAATCAGACGGAGGCGTATTGCTTCCGTCTGATTTTTTATACAGGAACTAAATATCTTAAATTGTTAACCCTTTCATCTTTTACCTTTATTAGGTTATTTTTCAGCTCCGAACCAGCATATTTTAAAAATGAATAAATATTTCGTAAATTGCCAAAAGTCACAGGTTGACTTAATCTGACCTTCATAATACAATTAAGTTAGAGATTTAGCCAATAAATACAGAAATATAGGATTATTACCGGAAAAAGGTCAAAGAGGATGAGAGAATGGAGGAGGTAGTAAATGACTAAATGCCCCTGCGGAAATGAAAATGGCGCGGTAAAAACAGATTTAGCCCCCATAGAACCGATATTGGAAAAGTATAAAGCAATACCCGGCAGCTTAATAACAGTGCTGCAACAGGTTCAAGCCGTTTATGGCTACTTACCCCAAGACGCTATTAAGGCCATTAGCGCCGCCTTACATATTAAAGTGGCTAAAATAATGGGGGTAATTACCTTTTACGCCCAGTTTCGGCTTAACCCCATTGGTAAACATTTAATTATGGTTTGCCAGGGTACGGCATGCCACGTCAATGGTTCCGAAAAAATTGCGGAGTCAATAGGCGCTGAGCTGAAAATAAATGAAGGTGAAACAACAGCGGATAAGCTTTTTACCTTAGAAAATGTAGCTTGCTTGGGCTGCTGCTCCATGGCGCCGGTGATGATGATTCAAACTGGCGGCAGCAATGAGGTTTACGGACCTTTAACCCCCAAATCGGCGGCTAAAATCATTAAGGATATACGCCAACAGGAAGGAGGCTGTAAATAATGAGGATAACAATAGGTATGGGTAGCTGCGGCATTGCCGCCGGCGCTCAAAAAACCAAAACAGCCTTAGAGGAAGCGCTGTTAGCCGCTGGCAGCGATATAACAGTCTCCCAAGTTGGGTGTATTGGTATGTGTTTTAATGAGCCTATTGTGGAAATAATGGCCGGAGAAAACCATTATTACTACGGCAAGGTTGATGAAACGGCGGCAGCGGAAATAGTGGCCAGCCATGTTAAAAATGGCCAGCCCCTGACCAAATATTTTATCAGTGCAGAGGATATGGACTTTCTGCGCCAGCAAAAGCGGATAACCTTGAAGAACTGCGGCGTTATTGATCCGGAAGATATTGAAGCCTATATCGCCACCGGAGGTTATACCGCCTTTACCAAGTGCCTAAATTCTCTATCTCCCGAACAGGTAATTGAGGAAATTAAGACCTCTGGTTTAAGGGGTAGAGGCGGGGCCGGTTTCCCCACCTGGTTTAAGTGGGACGCTGCCCGAAAAAACCAGGCGGAGACAAAATATGTCATTTGTAACGCTGATGAAGGCGACCCCGGCGCCTTTATGGACCGCAGCCTTTTGGAGAGCGATCCTCATGCCGTTATGGAAGGCATGATGATTGCCGCCTACGCTATAGGCGCTAAAGAGGGCGTATTTTATGTGCGGGCCGAATATCCCCTGGCCATAAAAAGATTGGAAATAGCCATTGAGCAAGCAAAAGCCAAGGGCTATTTAGGAGATAACATTTTAGGCACTGACTTTAGCTTTAATTTGCAGATTAAAGCCGGCGCCGGCGCTTTTGTTTGCGGTGAGGAAACAGCCTTAATCGCCTCTTTAGAAGGGGAACGGGGTATGCCCCGTTTAAAGCCGCCCTTTCCAGCGGAAAAGGGCTACTGGCAGAAGCCCAGTAATATCAATAATGTGGAAACTTATGGTAACGTGGCCTGGATATTGCGGGAAGGCGGCGAGGCCTTTGCCGCTATGGGTACGGAAACCAGCAAGGGCACCAAGGTTTTTGCATTAGCCGGTAAAGTAAAAAAAGGCGGCTTAGTGGAAGTCCCCATGGGCATGACCATTAGAGATATAATCTTTAAAATTGGCGGCGGCATTAAAGAAGATAAGAACATCAAGGGCGTACAAATGGGTGGGCCGTCTGGCGGCTGCATACCTGAACGCCTTTTGGATACGCCGGTGGATTACGAAAGTATTACCCAGGTTGGGGCTATTATGGGCTCCGGCGGCATGGTAGTAATGGATGAAACCACCTGTATGGTGGATATGGCTTTATTTTTCCTCAAATTTACTCAGGACGAAAGCTGCGGTAAATGCGTCCACTGTCGTATCGGCACCAAACGCATGCTGGAAATACTGGAACGCATTACTGTTGGCCAGGGACAGCCAGGGGATATTGAGCTATTACAGGAATTGGCTGAAGCCATAATTAACGGCTCCCTCTGTGGTTTGGGACAAAGCGCTCCCAATCCCGTATTGAGTACCCTAAACCATTTTCGCAGCGAGTATGAAGCTCATATTCAGCAACATAAATGCCCGGCGAAAAAATGCAAAGAGCTTCTTACTTATACTATTGACACGGAAGCTTGTACCGGTTGCCGAGCCTGTGCGAAAAAATGCCCGGTAAAAGCTATAAGCGGTGAAAAAAAGCAACCCCATGTCATAGACAGCGCCCTGTGTACCCGTTGCGGTAATTGCGCCGCTACTTGTAAATTTGGGGCCGTTTTAGTGGACTAAGGGAGGAAAAAAACATGGAAACAATTCATTTGACTATAGACGGTCAATCCGTGGCGGTGGCTGCCGGCACCACTGTGCTGGAAGCAGCTAAAAGCCTGGGCATTGACATACCAACATTATGCTATCACCCCCTGGTAGAAACATACGGCGCTTGCGGCGTTTGCCTGGTGGAAGCCGAGGGCAACCCCAAGCTGTTGCGAGCCTGCGCCACTAAGGTCTGGCCGGACATGAAGGTCAATACCAAGGGGGCAAAAGCGGAACAAGCCAGAAAAATAGCTCTGGAATTATTACTGAGCGACCATCGGGGGGATTGCCGTCCGCCCTGCGCCGCAGCTTGCCCCGCTAACACCGACTGCCAAGGCTATGTCGGTTTAATTGCTAACGGGGAATACGAAGAAGCGGTAAAACTGATTAAAGATAAATTACCCTTGCCAGCCTCTATCGGACGGGTTTGTCCCCACCCCTGTGAGGAGGTTTGCCGCCGCAAATTAGTGGAGGAACCGGTGGCAATAGCGCCCCTGAAGGCCTTTGCCGCTGATCTTGATTTACAAAGTGGCAATCCCTTTAAAGCAGATAAACAGCCTGCTACAGGTAAAAATGTGGCTATTATCGGCGGCGGGCCGGCTGGTCTTACAGCAGGCTACTTCCTGGCTAAAGCGGGACACGGAGCTGAAATCTTCGAGGCCATGCCCCAAGCCGGAGGTATGCTGCGCTACGGCATACCCCAGTACCGTTTACCTAAAGAAATCTTGGACCAGGAAATAAAGCTCATTGAGGAAATGGGCGTAAAAATACACTGCCAGACAAAAATAGGCCGAGAAGTGGCTTTTGCCGATTTGGAAAAGGAATTTGACGCGATATTTGTAGCCATAGGCGCTTGGCAGAGCGCACCCATGCGCTGTCCCGGTGAGGAAGCCCAGGGAGTATTGGGCGGCATAGATTTTCTCATTGACGTGGCCTTACATAAGCCGGTAGAAATTGGGGAAAAAGTGGCTGTGGTAGGCGGCGGCAATACTGCCATGGACGCCTGCCGCACCGCGGTACGGTTGGGAGCCAAGGAAGTCTATGTTCTCTATCGCCGTACCAGGGAGGAAATGCCCGCTGAGGACATTGAAATTACAGAAGCTATGGAGGAAGGGGTAGAGTTTAAATTCCTAGTGGCTCCAACGGAGATTATGGCCCAAAATGGCAAAGTAACCGCCCTAGAGCTGCAAAAAATGGAATTGGGCGAGCCTGACGCTTCAGGCCGCCGTCGCCCCGTACCCATTGCAGGAGCCACAGAAACCCTGGCGGTGGATACGGTGATTGCCGCCATTGGCCAAAAAGTGGTGGCCGACGGTATTCCCCTGGAGTTGAGCAAATGGCATACCATTGTAGCTGACGAGCACACCTTCTTAACCAACCGCCAGGGGGTATTTGCCGGCGGGGACGCCATTAATGACGGACCGGGCATTGCCATTGCCGCCATTGGCCACGCCAGAAAAGCCGTTGATGTAATTAACAGCTATCTCCAGGGGGACGTTATCCCCTACTCCGAACCCTACATCGTAACCCAAACCGATGTAACTGAGGAGGACTTCACCGCTAAGCCCAGAGAACCCCGGCAAAAGGTCAGCCACCGGGAGGCAAAGTCGCGCAGAAATGACTTTGGCGAGGTGACAACCGGCTACAACGAAGCCCAAGCCAGAGCCGAAGCCAGCCGCTGTTTGGAATGTGGCTGCGCCGATTATTTTGAATGTAAGCTCATTAAATACGGCCAACAATATGATGTAGCGCCCCAACGCTTTACCACCACCCAGCGGCAACGGCAGGAAGTAGATGAACACCCCTTTATTGAACGAAATGCTGATAAATGTATTCTCTGCGGTCTTTGCCTGCGGGTTTGCGATGAGGTAGTGGGCGCCGGCGTGTTAGGCTTAGTGGACAGGGGCTTTGAAACCACGGTAAAACCGGAATTTGGCACGCCCCTGAAGGATACTGACTGCATTTCCTGCGGTCAGTGCGTAAATCTTTGTCCCACTGGGGCATTGTTGGAAAAATGGCCGCTGGGTAAAAGGGTACCTTTGGCGGAGGATAGGACAGAATCTATCTGCGCCCGCTGTGGCATGGGCTGTAAAATAAGCGCGGCCACTAAAGGAAACCTCCTGTGCCGCATATTACCACAAACCGAGGGCGATACCCTCTGTAAAAATGGACGCTTCGGCTTTGGCGAAATTCAGAATAACAACCGCTTGACTACCGGTTTAAATAAAGGAGAAGTCATTTCTGTGACCCAGGCCATTGCTAAGTGGCGGGAGGCCATGGCGGAGGCTGTAATTAAATACGGTCCAGCGGCAATAGGCGTAGCCATTAGCGGCGGACTCAGCACTGAAGAAATTAAGCTGGCTTACCGCTTAGGTAAAGAGGTTTTAAAAACTGATAATATTGGCTGTCTTACCAAGGATTACACCGCCAGTCCGGGAGACGCTGTTTATGCAGATCTCCTGACTGCTAAAACCGTGGCCTATGTCGGTGAGTACGAGGGAAAAAACCACCCGGTTATGGCGATGAAATTGCGGACGTCCCAGGCGGAAATAATCTGGGTAACAGAGGAAGCCGACATAGATAATATAGCCGATGTTGACGTTATTGTGGTGGCGGAAAATGAGGTGAGCCCGGCAGGAGACGCCGCTGCCGCTGCCAGAGCTAAGGCAATCAAGGCCAAATTACTGAAACTTAAACCCCAGGCAAATTCCTTGGCGCTGGATGAATTAGGCGTGAAGGATAAAGACGTTTTACAAGACGTTAAGGCGCTGTTTGTCTTTGGCGAGGCAGAACAATTGCCAGATAATTTAGCCTACCTGGCTGTGATGTCCAGCCAGATAACAGAGGCAACGCAAAAAGCGGACGTGGCTTTACCATTGGCTACTTACCTGGAAACCCATGGTACTTATTACAACAATGAGGGAACTAAACAAGTTAGCCAACAGGTTCTCAAGCCCCAGGCCGGTATGACAAACCAGGAAATTCTCCAACAACTATTGTAAATTTATAAGGAACTTTTGAGCATTTTTGAAGTAACCCCAAAAAGTTAAACGGGGAAGAATTATTCAAGCTACAGAAAGGGCTTGTTGTCTGTGCATTGCAGGCAACAAGCCCTTTTGCCATAGAAAAACACCCCGCTCGTTTACAGTGTATCACACTGTTCAACAATTGGGGTGCAGTTCAATATTATGCAACGGCTCTTATTTTATGTTTTGAGATTAGCCTTAATTTTAGCCAGAACTTGATAAAAGGTCTCCAGTGAAGCGGTATCAATACCCGCCGTCATTTCAGCGTCTAGGGCGCTAACCTGGCAGCTCAGAACCTGGCAAAGGTGTAGGGCCTGGGGGGTAAGGATCAGCTTTTTTTGTCGACCATCTATTTTAGCGGTTTCCCGGCGAATTAAGCCGTCCCGCTCCATGCGCTGTAAAATCCCAGAAGCCGTGGCACGGCTAATATTAAAGGCGCTTTCTATATCCCGCTGAAAAACATCCCCCTCACCATACAGGGAAGCAATATAGCCCAATACCCAGACCTGCATTCCGGTTAAAGGAATTTCCGACCACTGGGCGCAACCGGACATTTTTCGTTTGATAGAGTTGGTTAGAGCTGCTATTTCCCTTCCTACACTGCGTTGTTCTTGCATCAAAGCCTCCTGTATCACCAAAAATACCGGCTCAGACGGCCCAGATATACCTACATACCTACATACCTACATACCTACATACCTACATATCTACATATCTACCTTACTATCCACCTTAAACACAGGTTAACAAAACTGTCAACTGGTAGGTTTATTCAGGGATTTCCCCTTCAGTTTCAGCTGGTTTATTACCTCCCACCATGCGGGATAAGTAATCCTCAACCTCAGCCATATAGCGTCCGTAAGCTGCCCAATCCCCATTTTTCTGGGCGTTCAACGCATTGTTCAAAGCCTCGTCAGCTAAAGCCGCTAAATCCTCGATGGAGTTAGAGGCAGCATTTTCTGAGCCAGGTTCGCCAGCGCCAGCATCCCCAGTAGGTTGAACCTCGGTATTTTCGTCGCCAAACATCGAATTAAGGGCTTCGCCCAAGGTACTTTCATATGCTATACGGTCGTTATAATAAATGATGACTCGTTTTACCTCTGGCAGCGATGAATTGGAGCTCTCCAGATAAATAGGTTCTACATACATGAGACTCTCCTCAATGGGAATGACGAACATATTGCCCCTCGTATACTTGGAACCTGAGGATTCCCATAAGGTGAAATCCTGGGCTATTTCCGTATTCTGATTTATCTGGGCCTCCACCTGCCTGGGTCCATAAATAATCTTATCCTTGGGCAACTGGTAAAGCACCAGGTTACCGTAATTATCCCCATCATTTCTGGCAACTAGCAGGGCTGTCATATTATTTTTAGAGGAGGGAGTATAGGGAATGGAATTGATAAATTCAGCGCTTTCTTCACCGGGCAATTTCATAATATAGTAGGTGGGAGTCATCCTCACCTCTTCTGTGCCGTAAATTTCCTTGGCTATATCCCAGCCATCTTCGTTCTGGTAAAATACATTGATATCCGTCATATGGTATTTAGCGTAGACTTTAGCTTGGATATTAAAGAGCGTATTGGGATAACGCAAATGCTCTTGGAGGGACTCAGGCATTTCCGACATATCCTTAAACAGCTTAGGATAAATATTTTGTAGGGTTAAGGCCATGGGGTCGTCAGGATCCACCACATAAAAATTGGTATCACCATTATAAGCGTCTACCACTACCTTAACGGAGTTGCGAATATAGTTAACGCTGCTCTTTTGCGAGTAAGGTTCAGAATAAGGATAGTAGCTGGAGCTGGTGTAAGCGTCTATAATCCAGTACAGTCCACCGTCTACAGTTACGATATAGGGATCGCTATCATAAGTGAGGAAGGGGGCAATGGTTTTTACCCTTTCCTCAATATTGCGGTTAATTACAATCTTG
>DXZC01000055.1:8326-14168 GCA_019415505.1 Peptococcaceae bacterium
ATATTGGTGGAAACCAATAATTTGAAGCTGCCCTCCCGAATTGAAAACAATAAACGGTTGATGAGGTTCATTTTCACCCCGGCATTGCCCTCATATTCACTATAAACATTGCTGTCGCCGCTGGGGTAATCAAATTCTTTTTCATCACTGTTAACCACAATATAGTTATTAGTGCTCTCACCAAAATAAATTTCCGGTCTAGTTACCTGTATTTCCTCCACATCGGACACGGGAGGAATACTGTCTATCAGCATATCCGGCTGGCCGCTATCAGTGACTTTATCCACCCGGGAGAGGGTAATGCCATAGCCGTGGGTATATTTTAAGTGGTTAGTCAACCATTGGTCACTGGTGGCTGTTTCGTCGATTTCACGGGCTGAGAGGAAAGTTTGGGTATAATCGCCGTTAACAGTATAGCGGTCCACATCAACGTCGTTAAACTGATAGTAGGAGCGAATACTCTGGGCTTGGTTATAAAACTTTAAGGCCGGCTCGTAATCGTTGATGCGAATATTGGAAATGGTTTCTTCGTTATTATTGATGTCCTCCGCCGTTAAGTCGTTAGTGGCGGAAAACTGCTTGATATCTATATCCTGCAAATCATAGGCGTAACGCGTAAATTTTATGTTATTTTCTAAGTAAGGGGATTCCTTGCTGATTTCGTCGGGAGAGACTACCAGGTTTTGCACCAATAACGAGCCGCCCCAACCAATCACCTGTACGCCAATCATCAAGGCGGGGATGAGAAGGAAGGTTTTTAGCTTGCGCTTATTTACGGCAATCACAAAGAGAGCGGCGCTGAGGAGGGATAAGGCAATTAAAATCCGATAAACCCAGAGCTTCACGGTAATATCGGTAAAGCCAGCACCATACACCACGCCGGAGCTGGAGTTATACAAGAGTGTAAACTGCTGAATAAAGAAATTCGAGGCCAGCATAAGGAAGAAGAGCACGCCAATTACCTTTAGTTGCTTACCGGCAATAGATAGGAGCCTGTTTAAGGTGTCCTTATTAAAGTTACTGCGGCGCTGAGAACCACCCATGTCGAAAAACTGGCCAAAAATACTTTCCATGGGATTTTCCCGTTTGGGCTCTTCATAGGCAACCTGAGGTCCGTCCAGGAAATCCGGCTTACGGAGACTGAGAAGCACAAAATAGTAGAGGAAATTAGCCGCCACAAAGCCTAAAAGAATGAAGATTAAAAGCCTATTAACTGTAGCCAGGAAGTCTAAACGGAAGATATAAAAGCTCACATCATAGCCGAATATGGGATCAGCAATATTAAAGTCCGTGCTGTTAATAAACTGCAAGAGCTGGAACCAGAGATTATTAGCAAAGAGCACAGCGGCAATCAAGCCAAAGGCAGCGCTAATAACTAAAGTTACCAGATTAAGGCGTTTTTCTGTAAAGGCTTGATCATAACCGCCCACCTCTTTATAATAGCCCTTTTTCATGACTATAAGGTAAGCGTAGCAGATTGCGGTGACAACCAGAAATACCGGTACGCCAAAGGACAGCTTGGTCAGTAGCTCTTTAAAGAACACACTGACATAGCCCAACTCACTAAACCACAACCAATCTGTGAAAAAGTAAGTAAGACCCACAAAAGCTATGGCAATAATAGCGAGAACAGCTAAGAATATGCCTAAAAACTTTTTCTTTTTGTTCAATTTAAATTTCCTCTCTTTTTTGTGGTAAACTTGTAAGCAAGCAAACGAACAATATTTGTGATAATTATATCATAACCAGGCTTTTTGTCAATAGCGGCGCCGGTAAACCTGATGTAATCCCAAGTTAACAGCCAAGCTATGCGGCCATAAATATAATTCTCTGGTTTGTCTAAACCTATTCTCTAGCCCTTACCAAACAATCGTTTAAATTACCTTCCCCCTAAGCTGCGGTTCAAACCTAGCCGCGGAACGATAAATTATAAATATTTACATACTGTGGGGGGACAAAAAAAAATCGCGAGTACTAAGACTCGCGATACCTTTACTAAACTTTAGCAAGGGCGGTAACCCGCAGTAACTTTATTTGATAAGGAGATGTAATTTAAAAAATGCTTAACGCGGTAATTTAAAATTAAGATGCATATAAAAGCTATGCGAAACCAAAGATAAAAGAAAGAATAAGGAGAATATGTTATTACATTTCCAGAGGCAAAGCGACAGGAAAAATTCCTGTAGTTGGCAACAAAAAAGCTTTGCTTCCGGAGAAACAAAGCGATTATTTAAAACAAAAATCGCCAACTTCTTACGCGGAAGTCGCTAGAGAAAACCAAAACCTGAAACGCAGTATCCTGACTTGCTATCATCACCTACCTTCGCCTTCCCGCTTATGCAGTGGCTGATGAAGGAGGCTCCATGCTTACAGTGGCGCGACCGTCCGGGATTTTAACCCGATTCCTTGTTTCAAGTTACTTATTTGATTACACTTATTATACCATAAAATAGAAAAAATGCAAGGGGTTCCTTGCATTTTTTTCTTTTTTATTTAAGCCGGGCCGCAATACCCCGCAACCAATCTCTCGCCACAGGTAGGGTGTCAAGATATAAAACCTCCTCCACACTATGGCACCATAATACCGTAGGACCTAAGGAAATCATTTCCAAGTCGGGATTTTTACGGGCAAAATAACTGCACTCTAAACCGGCGTGTACGCTTTCTATTTTTGGTTGGCCGGACTTTAGTTTACCGTATTCCTCTATGGCTACCCGTTCTAAACCGCTATTGGCCTTAGGAGTCCAAGCTGGCGACATACCCAGGTCAATCTCGTCAAAACCGTATTCCCGGCCTAAGGCGGCAATTTGGGCGGCAAAAGCCAGCATTTTAGCGTCAATATCACTGCGGTAGGATACTAAAGCCGTTACCTTTTCTCCCACCGAAATCTGGGCTAAATTAGCTGACAGGCTAACAGCATCCTCGATTAGAGGCGAATATTCCTTAACCCCCTGGGGGAACTGGCTTAAAAATAGGGCAATGGCCTTACTATCAGCCCAGGCATAACCTTGAGATTGGGCTTCCTGGCTATTTAAGGTAAAGGATAAAGCCTCTTCCCGGTTAAACTCGCCCCTAGCTTCTGCCTCCGTTGCCTTAAATAACTGGGTCACAGCGTCGGCCTGGTTCGCCGCCACGGCTATTGACGCCTGGCACGAATAAGGTATTACATTAACAGCCCTGCCACCCTCCAGGGAAATCAAATTAAACTCTATATTATTAGCCACTAATTTTCCTAAGAACTGAGCCATTAGTTTAATGGCATTGGCCCTATTATCCCCTATCTCAGTACCGCTATGCCCTCCCCTAAGTCCATCTATGGACAGAGAAAGCATCTGGCCGCTCACGGTAATAGGCTCTACCTTTTTACTGTACTCCTTAGTTAAAAAACCGGCGCAGCCGATGCAGAGGGAATCAATATCCTCCCAATCTAAATTCAGCAAATAGGAGGCGTCTAAGTATGAAGCAGCCAAAGCCGCGGCGCCGGACATACCCTCCTCCTCATCGGCGGTAAAAAGAATACGCAAGGGACCGTGGGGAGAACCAGAGGTGAGAAAATCCAAAATTAGAGCTACGCCAATGCCGTCGTCAGCTCCTAAGCTGGTGCCCACCGCCCTCAGAGTATTGTCCTCCCGGATAGTGGCAATAGGGTCTGTTTCGGGGTTATAGTCGGGGCCGCCAACACAGACCATATCCATATGGGCTTGTAAAATCGTTAAAGGGGCGGTTTCATAGCCCTGGCTAGGCGGCACCTGGTAGATGACGTTTAAATTACCGTCAGTCTCTACCTGATAACCCATATCTCGCCCCCGCTGGGCTAAATATGCAGCCACAGCCTCCTCGTGGCCAGAGGGACGGGGTATTTTATTTAAGGCTGTAAATTCCCGTAAAATATTTTCCATCGCTACTCCTTCATCAACTGAGTAAACTATTTATCTACTCCTCAGATTATCAAAAATGGGTTCCTGGGTCGTGGGGCTTGGAGTAAGCCTTAAACAGGTAAAATTCCACAAACAGCGGACTGATAATGTACTTAAAAGTACAGAATAAATCCATGGTTGGGAATTTTACTTGTCAGTGCCTTGGGAACAAACTCAGGGGCAGTATATCTGCCTGCCCCTGCTGTTGAATATAGGGTACATATATATTTAGTTTATCACCTTTTTAAAAATTTAACAATAATTACGCTTGAAAATTAAGGGTAATATTACCATCTGAGGTATTACAATTTATCTGATTGTCCGTATCGCTGCGAACTATGAGGGCGCCATCAATGGTTTCGTTGTTCACCTCACTAGTACCGTATTCGGTTTTGAGGCTATAGCCATAATCCTTTTCAGCGCCTGTTATGACCATGGTTATATTACCGTAATCCGTGTCTATTTCCGAGGTACCCAAGAAATTGCCCATTAGGTCGATATCACTATCAGCAGCGGTAATCTTTAAAGCCTTGGTTTCACTTTCAGACATTATGACTGGTCCGTAATCGCTTTTAATGCTAGCGCTTCCCACCACCGCTTTATTGACGTCCACCTGGCCGTCGCTACTGGTTATTTCCAACTTATCACCATTTAAACCGTCAATATTGACATCGCCATAAGAACTGTTTACAGCTAAAGTAGTTATATTGTTATTTTGTAAATTTAAGGTATAATAACCGGTAATATTCATACTATCTAATTTAGCGTTCTCTAAGCTAAAACCACTGCCGCCGTCCTCTGCTTCCAAGCTCCAAGCGCCGCCCTCAATATCCTGGGCCTCAAAATCATCAATACCGCTGATTTCCGCCTTCTGTGACTTAACCGAGGTTAGCTCCAGTTTAGACCAATCCCCCACATAGGTTAGGTTTTCGCAGGTTACGTTAGTTAAATTCGTAGTATCGTAGCCACTATCAATATACAAGCTTGTAAAAGCGTTATCTGCAATTTTCACACCTCCCCCTTCACTGGTAATTTTTGCCTCCGCTAATTCAGCATCCTGGGGCACGGTTATTACCATGCCATTTTTTACAGCCGCGGCGGTGGCGTCAAAGTTTAGGCCAAACCAATTACTATGTTCCTGATAGGTAATTGTTAAAATTCCGTCCTCAACCTTATAACTCGGCATTGTTTCAGTAATATAATTATTGAACTTCACATTAAAGCTGTCACCCTTGACAACCTCTATATAGCCATAATCACCTTTAATATCCAAACCGCTGAAGTCCGGCAAATCCTCGCTATTTTCTTTAATGATATCCTTCTCGGAAATAATCCGCATATTGGCCATATCTTTGGTTTTGAACTCATCTACGCCGCCCCGGGCATAGCCTACTCCCGCTAAAACCCCACCGATTATAAAAAGGCAAAGGCCAACTATTACGGTAACTAAAACCTTCTTATTCAAACTTCTCACCCCTTTTAATTATTTTACTTACAGTTATAAGGCTTAATATTGCTAAGGAAACGCCGGCTCCCACACATAAAGGTAGGCTGATTTTTTTATTCGACTTCATTGTTGTCAGAATCATCTGTTTCCGCGCCATCATCAACGTCCTCCTCTTCATTTTTCTCAACTACCTTAGCTTTTTTTCTTTTACTCAGTAAGCTGCGGCAGAGAGCGGCTATGCCCAAGCCCAAGACTTTAGTAAACCAAATGGCAAAGATAACAACCAGCAAACCCAGACCAACAGCCGCCAGACCGCCGCCGGCTGACAACAGTATTGAGGAGAGAGGTGAAACCCCTTCGGTAAAGGTCAAAACAATAGCTGTACCGCCGCCGACAATACAGCCAATAGCGCCTGCCCATATACAGATAACTAAGCTCAAAGCCAGGGCAGCCACTACTACTATTAGGCCCACGGCGC